>JAKCBW010000099.1 GCA_021842145.1 Actinomycetes bacterium | reverse complement strand
GGCGCAATGTCACTCCTGGCAGAAGCCGCTTCAGGGTGGTCCACCTCTAAAAGTAATGTCATGTCTGACTGGACGACCACGGGTCCCAGGGTCATAATTCGCTCCCAAACTCGTACCGCATTGCGCCAGTTGTTGCATCGGTAAATGTCAGGATAGTTGAAATCCTTTTCTTCCTACGATTTTTACTACTCGAATTCCTCTTCGTCATCATCAAACTCGACATCATCAAACTCGACATCAAGATCGAAAATCGAAATTGGTCGACCCCTTTGTATCACTAGATCGTTAGCAGACGGTTCGGTTTGAACCCGAGGTAATGGCACCATCACAGCTTCAGCACGCAGTCGCGAGATAAGTTCTTTGGTCGAATCGACCTCCTTAGCAGGGAATTTGACGTATCCCCGGGGATTGACATCGACGCGCAACTTTTTTCTGGACTCGGTAATATGCCCACCATTATCAGACTCGGCGACCGGTAGGTATCCGGCGGAGCGGAGCTCTTCAAGCACAACGGCTAGATCGATCGGTGAAACTAGGATGGTGGACCCTAGGGGACGGAGCCGAAGCTTGGCGAGTTTTTTGTTGCGCAAGACTTCGGTAGATAAGGCCTGGTCTGGGATGTTCAAGTAGCAACTCACCGCACCGACTCGGATTGAACCAAAACGTCGGATTACATCTTTGATCAGATATCCAAGGGTCTGAGGAAGTCCTTTTGTGCCATAAGTCTCTAGAAACTTCGTAATCTCTTCCCCATTTAAACCAGCGTCTAAGGCACCACGAATCGAAGCCTCCGAGAAGCGGTAAAGGGAGACGACCCCGGTAGATTCCAAGACCGCAATTTGCTCAAGGAATCTACGAATATCCGCTGCGAGACTCCCATCAACGAGAGCCGTGAGATCGCTACCGAGCAGGAAAGACGTCGAGGGTTTTGGCAAGAACGACGCAATTGCTTCGGTCGTTGCGGTTATGTTACGCGACAAAGCCAGGTGTCCAAAGCTACTTAATGCACCGTCGGCGACCACTCCCAGCACTTCGGCCGCATCAAGAAATAGTGACGAAAGATATTGGTAGACTTCAACTCTGTAACGCTGGGTCGTCGGTATGCACCAATTGAGGTAGTTATCTACCGCCTCTCTGTCTATCACTCTATGCGGGCCGAATTCGCTAAGCAGTTCGAAACAGGCTTGAAAAGCGTAATTCAAGAGCTCGCTGTAGCCGAGGTCGACGAGCGGGGGAAGGGTTTTGTTATTTTGGTCGGTCTTTCCGACTAATCCGATCGATGGGCCCGATACGAGCCAGGATTCTACGATTTCGGCCCAGCGCCGCGAGGGAGGATACATTTCCCAGGTATCCCAGTACTTGGTCAGGCAGAATTTTCGCTCCTCATCTGATACCCCAACGAGCCTGCCAAACCATGCAACCCCTAATAGGCGTGAGGTTTCAGCTTCACTGTGCCCAATTAGCTTTGCCAGGCGTCGTAAGTCCTTGATTCTTATTCCGCCCGATTTGAGTGGCTCGTATCGCTCGGCTTCAATCGCTCGAATCAGGCTCTCGAGGTCATTTAGGAGTTGGTTTGCCGCAGCCACAGCAGAAGAATCAACTTTCTCTGGCTTGATTGGAGGCCCTGGGACAGCTGGGGGCTCGCTTAACCCTTGAGGATATGGTTTCCCTCCTCGAAAAGCTAATCCGATCTCCATCGGCAAAACGTAGATATCGGAATACTGGAAATTAGGACTGATTATCCCATAGCTAGCCAGATATCGAATAGCCGAGCTAGTGTCGTTGGCAAAGTAGTGGGCAAAGTCTCGAATCGAGGGGCTTCCGCTCGAAAGGAGTGTGTCGAAGAGTTCCAGGGTTCCCGTTGGGCCGTCTTGGACGATATCCAGAACGGATGATGTCACGGTAAGGCATTCTCCTATAAGAGAAATCATCTCGGCCTGAGTGCCCGACTGGACAACGAAGCCCCTCGTCTTAAGCTTCGCCAGTATACCGATTAGCTCCTTATTAGTCCGGAAAACTAGCAGCTTCGAAATTGAAGGGCCTAAGCCAGCCGGGTACGGGTATTCCCAAAACTCTTGGACAACGAATACCCTATTGTCGACGAGCAGTCCGAGGCCTAGCTCCTCCATCCGGCTTATGGCACCCCTAACGGTGCTCTCCTCGACTCCTCCACCAAAACGGTCACAGACTTCCAATACGGTCGGTGGCGCCGGGTCGAGGCGACTCACATCGACTATGGCTCGCACCGACGCATCGGCGCGGTAGATAGCCGAGCGGCCACCCCCCGCCAATGCAAAGCGCCTGCCTATGATCTCCCAGTTGAGTGGCTTTCCTGTGATCAGGTCGCCCCTCTTCTCAAAGAGACTCAATAGCCTCTCCTCGGGCCAGGTTGATAGCACACTAGCTACGGTGTCTGGCTGGAGGAAGGCGTTATCTGTTACCCTACCCAAGTCTCTCAGACTCCTTCAGAAACTTGTGGCATCCATATGGAGCGCCCTTGCATATTGGTGCAGCCTAGTTCGCCATCGACCGCAAGAGACCAACTATTTCCGCCGTGCAGAAATCTTTGGCCAACTAAAAAGACGAGATTCGAAATGCCCAGAGGTTATCGCAAGTCGGCGCTTTGACGGTTTATGGGACAATAGCTCATGGTCATATTTGGGAACTAGCTAACCGGGTCGGGTAGGTGGCTTCAATACCTCCGACGAGCCATTGACCATGATACGTGCGATGCTGGAATGGACTCCCTTGTCGACCATGTGTTGATGCCTTGGTGAGGGGGTATTTTCGAAGATCCATCCCTTTGGGGTTATCGCTTCTTATAGATAGGGTGTAGTTGACGACCTTCAGTTTGACAAGGAAGAGGCACTCCGTCTTTTGTAATTCGCAGCGACCAAATTTGAGCGTCATGAGTTCATCTCGCGTCAACCCCAAGAAGCGGACTTGTCCTAAAGGAACGGTGGCTAGCTCAGCGCACTTTATTGTCCACGTCCATGCAGCAGTGCGTGTCAGCTGACAACATCCATTGGTCATACTCCTACAACTACTGACCAACTATCGTCCGCTTGAACCCACCAGAGCTCTCCGTCAGAGCCGACCCTGGGAATTAAATCGGTAACCGTTTCCTGGCTATGCACATCTTAGAGACCCACTCTCGATCCTCGAAGAGACCGTCAGCGAAGACTCCCACCAAGTCGCAGGGTAATCTCACGAGACGCAGCCAATAGCGGCTCCAGGATGGTGTTTAGTAGTTTCTTTCTGGTGTATTCCGCCGTCGGGACTGCGACGTTCAAGGCAGCAACTATATCTTTCCCGCTCTGGCGAATCGGTGCAGCTATCGAACTCAACCCGGGTATCGCCGACTCCTGCTGCAGCAAGTATCCATCTTCTCGCGCCGATGCGAGCTGTTCTCTAAGTTCATCCATCGTACGCACCGCATTTGGTCCCCATCGCCCGGCAAAAGAAGACTCCGAAATGGTGCGACCCAGCTCTTCTTCGCTCATACCAGAAAGGATCACCTTTCCAATGGAGCTAAAAACTGCTGGCACCGTGGATCCGACCCTTATGGCATCGGATAGGACTCCATCCCGCCGCGGTATTCGCGCAACGAAAAGGACCTGATCGTTGTAGAGGACACCCAGATTAACCGTTTCAGAGGTCTTGGCGTGGAGATCGCGCATTGTCGGATCCGACGTTTGGACCAGGTCTAATCCCTGAACCGCAGCAAACCCTAGTGCTAGGACGCTTGTTCCCGGCCGAACCTGGCCGTCTATCGTCCGCTCCAAATATCCCTCCTCCTCGAGCGTTGCAACGAGTCGAAACGTCGTCGGCATAGGTATTCCACTCAATTCGACCAAGTCCTTTACCCTAAGTACCGGCGACTCTGCGCTGAAGAATGATAGGAGCCTTAGGCCCTTAGCTAGCGCCTCTACCCGATACGAACGCCCTTTTGGGCCGGAGTCTTCGATTCTCGGATTGCCATGTTCCTGGGGTGACGTTTCGTTCTCCACTTTTCCGCTCTTTATTGAGGAATCGAGACAATATTTTTTCAATGCGGTTCGGCTTCAGCCTAGCCGAGGGCACTATGAAACTTAGATACCGAAAAAAGCACCAAAAGCCTGGATCTTCGCCGACTGAAACACGGGTCGCCGACGCCGATGCCTTGACTCCGATACCGACAAGTCAATGGTTACCTTTTACACCACTCACCCTCTCGCCTAACCCTACCGCCACCAATAGCACTTCAGCGACTAAGCACAATAAGTTGGCCTATACCCTAAAGACCCGGAGCTGAATCGCAAGAGTTTGATAGTAACCAACCAAGGTCATCAACTCAAAAATTGCGGGCTCACCAAGGCTAGAAACGCACCCCTCAAAGTCTGCATCGGTAATGTCGCCTGTCCTCAATATCGCTTTGGTGGCCGCTAATGCGGCCCTCTCTGCCGGCGTCTCGCAGCGAGGGAGTTCCCCACTGGCGATGGAAGCAACGTCGTCGGCACTAAATCCGGCGTCGAGCGCTAGTGGCTCATGGGCTCTCCGCTCAAACTCGCAGTTCCATCTGGCTGCGACCATCAGTATCGCCGCCTCCCTTATCCTCGGAGACAGGCTGGTTGAATATCGTATCGCTGCGCCTAGTTGCTGAAGGGCAAATCCCAGCTTCGGGGCGAGGAGCATCGCATTAAAAGGGCCCTCTAAAGCACCATCCTGCCCGAGGAGCGAAAAGCGTTGGGGGCCTTTCGACCTCTCGCCAAAGGCAATAGTGTCAAAAAGTGAAGCTTGATCTTCACCGAGCTCGGCTCGCACAAACCTCTTCAGTCGAACCTTACCATTCTGGGACATCTCGGTCACCTCCATTTTTCGGGGCTACGAATTCGGTCACCATACTCCCAAGGCCGCCTATCGAACTTACCACTCTGTCTCCTGGGGTCAGATATCTTGGAGGTTGCATTCGATTTCCAACGCCCGCCGGCGTACCGGTAAAGATCAGATCGCCAGGACGCAGTTCGCACACGCTGGATAATCGGGAGATTAGCTCGGGCACCGACCAGATCATCTCGGAACTCCTCGCCCTCTGTACACATACCCCATTCAGTTCACAATCAAGGACCAGGTCGTCACGATTAGCACAGTCGGCCGTGAGGGTGATGTAGGGTCCAACGGGGGCAAAGCCCTCGAAGGACTTTCCGAGACTCCATTGTGGCGACGACCCAGCGAGTTGGACATCCCTCGCCGAAAGATCCTGGCCCACCATCAGGCCGGCTGTATAGGACCAAGCGTCATCCTCTTTTACCCTGCGCGCACTCTTTGCCATCACAACCACGAGTTCAATCTCCCAATCGAGTCGAGGGCTTAGAACCTGTACCTCGGCGTATGGTCCCGTTAGAGAGCTCGGGAACTTGGTAAATACCTGCGGTAGCGCTTTAGTATCATAACCCGCTTCTGAGGCGTGATTTCTGTAGTTGAGGCCGATAGCAAAAACCTGGCCGGGACGCGGAGTAGGCGGCCCAAATAGTCGCTCATCGGGTAGTGGTGTGTAAACGGGCTCGATGTCTCCAGCCCATGCTAAAAATTCCTCCCAATTTTCAAATAGGTCCTGAGGATTTGGGCCGAAGCGTCCCTTGCTGAGGGTTGCGACATCGCGACAACCCTCGTCCCAAAGCAGGGTAGCCCTACCCGAAACGTTTGCTAACCTGGGTCCGGGTTTCATTTAGGCTCCTATCATCGAATATCCACCGTCACACATGATGAAATTCCCAGTCATATGGCTAGCGTCGTCGGTGGCGAGCCAGAGCGCTGCGGCGGCGAGTTCTTCGGGTGGGGGGATTCTGCCCATCGGTGTCTGGGACAATACCCGCTCTCGCCTCCCATTGTTCCAATCTTCCCTGGATAGGGTAGATTCGGTCTCCATAAAGCCCGGGCCGAAGGCGTTGACCCTAACCGTCGGGGCAAAGGCGGCGGCATAGGACTTAGTTAGCCCTAAAATCCCATACTTCCCCGCTGCATACTGAGGAGCCCTCGGACTTCCCCGTACTACAACGGTGGAGGCAATATTGACGATCGCCCCCCTACCGCGCTTGAGCATCCGCCCACCATTTTCGTGGATCATCGCCAAGGTACCTTTTATATCTACCGCCAAAACCCGGTCGACCACTTCTTCAGTTATGTCCTGCCAGGACATTTGGTCCGTAGCAATATCACCTACATTGTTCACAAGGACGTCCAAGGCACCGACATGGTCCCAAACTTTTGCGCACATCTCCCGAGTTTGATCCCAATACCTAAGGTCGGCCTGGACGATAATCGCCTCTCTTCCAAAGGACTCGACGAGTTCCGCAGTCCTTCTAGCACCATCCTCCGAAGAGTTGTAGTGGATAACTACGTTGGCCCCTT
>JAKCBW010000098.1 GCA_021842145.1 Actinomycetes bacterium | reverse complement strand
TGTTGCTCCAAAACTTGAGTCTATGGTGGGGATGTCTGAGTTCGCAGATTTGATATCTGTGCTCACGAAGCTTCGCTATGAAGCCAACAAGCGGTTTGAAGAGACAACGCAGAATCTGTTGCATATGTGGAACTTTCCTGCAGTTACGGATTTGAAGAAGCTGTCTGAGCAGGTATCTAGCCTCGAACGGCGAATTCGCGAACTCTCCAAGGTGATTGAAGACTTGAAAGAAAATCAGGCGGAATAGCCAATTGAGCGAATTCGGACTCCCCGACACCGTAGAGGATCTGTTTGCGGAACTGAATAGAAGCGTTACGAGGGTTCGAAATGGGTTCAAATACTTCGTCGGTGCTGAAAAGATTGAGGTTGGTGTAACTCCAAAAGAGTCCGTCTGGAGTTACGACAAGGTACAACTGTTTAGGTATAAAAGCGATAATCGGCTCTATTCGACCCCGATTGTGTTGGTCATGAGTCTGATCAGCCGAAGCTATGTATTGGATCTCCGACCGAACAAGAGCCTGGTCGAGTACCTAAAGGGCAGGGGATTCGATGTTTTCCTAGTCGATTGGGGAGTTCCCGATGGCTTCGAAGCGAGCAATTCTTTGGAGACCTATACCCATGATTACCTGGCCAAAGTCGTGGAAAACGTTATCAAGGTCTCTGGGGCGAAGGACGTCACGCTCTATGGGTACTGCTTAGGGGGTGATTTAGCCCTTCTTCATGTAGCTTCGCACCCAGATTCCCCAGTTAGGAATCTGGTGACTATGGCTAGCCCGATTGACTTTTCGGCCATGGGTCCCCTAGTGGACCTGTTGAAGGACGAGAGGATCGAACCGCAGAAGTTACTTGGGTGGGACGGAAACGTTCCTGCAGATGATATAGCCAATTCCTTCCGCCTGTTAAAACCGACCGGAGATATGGTAAATCGCGCCAATTTGGTTGAAAATCTATGGGACGATGAGTTTATGGACGGCTACTTGGCCATGACTAGGTGGACTGGAGAACATATACCTTTTCCTGGAGGGGTGTTCCTTCAGATGGTCGACCTGTTCATCAGGAAGAATTGCTTGGCGGCTGGTTCCTGCGAACTCGGAGGAGAGGTTGTTCCCCTGTTTTCGATTAAGTGCTCGGTACTCAACGTGGTGGCGGAAAAGGATCATATAGTGCCAATCGATGCAGCAGCTCCCGTTGTCGCACTTGTGGGTTCGAAGGACGCCGTTGAGTTGAGACTTCCGGCGGGTCACGCTGGCCTGATTGTTGGCAGACAAGCGAGCAGAGTGACCATGCCAAAGATTGCGGATTGGATCGAGGAAAGAAGCGAGCTGCTTTTTTAGGGCCTTGGAAATGGATGGGGGACCGATGAACGAACAGAGTTGGTTTGAGATTCGCAAGATTGAAGGGACTGACGCGCCGCAGCTAGCCCGCTTCTTCCAAGGAATCGCCGAAGCTGACCGGAACTTTTTCAAAGAGGATGTATTGGATTCTCATCTGATCTCATCTTGGACTACAGATGAGGTCAACCATCGCCTAGTTGCAACGACCAAAGGCAATGACATCGTGGGTTACGCCGCCACTTTGGCAATGGGCGGCTGGGAGAGTCATGTGGGCGAGCTTCGCCTTGTTGTGGCTCCAGATCAGAGGGGCAAAGGTCTCGGTGGAACTCTAGCAAAGGCGGCCGTTGACGCCGGAGTAAAGAAGGGCCTGAAAAAGGTCTTCGTGGAGGTCCTAGCGCCACAAACACCAGTGAAGCGGGTCTTTGAATCTATGGGATTTGTTCCAGAGGCGCTATTTAGGAATCAGGTAATAGATCGCAGCGGTGCATTCCAGGACCTTATTGTTCTCTCCTATTTCGCTGACGAGAAGATGTAGTGCTCTGTCTCAAGTGAGGCAAAAACTAACTAGTCTGTATCGTTGGCCCCTGTAGCTCAGCGGATAGAGCAGTTGCCTTCTAAGCAATTGGTCGTAGGTTCGATTCCTACCGGGGGCGCACAACTGATTCCTTGATTCTTCCAAGCCGTTGCATGTGCCGGAATCTTTCTTTGCTCGACGGGGAGAATTGGGCTCTCGCTGCGTGATTATTCTCCAGACGGATGCGAAATTTCATTTTCCCTCGCCGCCGACGAAGTGGTGTTACGTCGAAGCTGGTGGCAAGTGGCGATCCGGTCGGCGAGGGACACCTGTCGGATATTTACACCAGCGAGCTACTCTGTGGCCCACCATGTCTTGGATAGAGCACAAACTGACCCTTTACGGTGGTCTCTCCAGTTGGTGTGTAGCTGAGTAGGTAGTCGTAATACCTGTTTCCCGGGAATAGGAGTGTTCCTCTGACCGCTCGAGCCGTAAACAGCTTGACAGGTCCCATTCCATTCAGTTTTATCTGTCTTATCTGTGCCAAAGTGTTGGAGCCATCGAGGGCTAAGGATCCGTCGGGCTGTGGAACTCCCCAAGCGAGTATGTGTATCCTCCCGCCCCTTCCGTTGTCGAGAGATCCAAAGAAGCCAACCTTGACTACTTGGTGAAAGTTAGGTTTTGAGACGGTCTCTATGCCTTTGAATGATAAGTAGTAGGAAGAAAGTCCAGCCGCCTGCGAAGCAGAGATACTGCTTACTTGGCTATTGGTCGCCGGGAGGTGCGACGAACTCACCTTAGCGAGTGCTTGAGGTTGACTTCCACCTAGGGCAAAGGAGGTACTCGATGAAATTGCCGAGCTGCTAGCTCCCAGCAAACCTAGTGACGCCAAGAAGATCCCCATTCTTATCCACGGAGTTTTCAATGCAAAAATTTGGGATAAGTGGGCCACCGCTGACCCCACCGAAACTATTAGCGGAACCGTCAGTAGTCCGACTAAAAGAATGGAACCGGTCACCATCTGAACTGTAGCGATGGCGAAAAGTGCCAGGAATGCAGAGGATATTCCGCCGATGAGGTTGACTACCCAGATTGACCTGCTCCTGCCGGGTCCGTCCGAAGGCGAGAACAACCTTACGATTCGGTCGGCAACTGGCAGGGCGGCAAGCGCTACAAGCGATATCAGCAGGGACTCTCGTGCCAGCGACATATTGGCAGATGTCTGTGCCTTTAGAAATACGAAGGTGGCGGACGCCCCCAGGATATAGCTGGCGATAGTAAAAATCGCAAAGAATTTGTGCGGCTGAATTTTGGAGGCGAATGTAGATTTAAGCTCAATCAAAGGGATAAGGGAAGTGGCAAATGCAAGAAAGGTCGATCCAAGCGCTAACAGTAGGTAGTCTCGGGCCGAAGCGTCAAACACGTTCACTCCTTTCAGAAATTACAGTCGGGCCTCCACCAGAAGCGGGATAGCTTCTGTCCCTACCACTATGTATAGCTGAGGAAAGATGTGTGATACCTGGGAAATGTGAATAATTGGATTTGCTAATTGGAAAAGTTCATTGCACCATGGACAATCGGACCAAATGCTCCTCGAATTGTGGTCGGTGACTTCTTCCCAAGGTATGTAAGGTTAATTCACTGGGGCCAGCGTGAATAGGGAGTCGAGCTTGTCGAATGCACTAGACGGTCAGACTTATAGTGTGGGTGGATTCTCCAGGCTAGTTAAGGGTACATTGGAGGCCGGGATTGGCCAAGTTTGGGTCCGGGGCACTATCCAGAGAATCTCCGTGGTCGGGGGCCACCGATATATAGAGCTCGTAGAAAGGTCCCAGGGACGGGGCGAAATTGTAGCACAGCTAAATGTCGCTATTTTTTCTGGTAGCTACACGAGGATTGCTAGAGAGATGGCAGCCAAAGGCCTATCGCAGTTGACCACCGAGCTTGAAGTACGACTATTTGGTCGGCCGGACTTTTATCAAAAGCGTGGAACCTTGAGTTTCATCGTCGAGGCACTCGATGTCGATTCACTGGTCGAGAAGAAGTTCTTGGAGCGAGAAAAACTGAGGGCTAAGCTCGTCACGGAAGGGGTTTTCTCAAACAATCGCTTATTGAGGCCGCCTTCAGTGATAGAAAATATTGCCGTGGTGACGTCCTGGGCGGGGGTAGTTAAAGAGGACTTCCTACGGCAGCTGACCAACAGCGGCTTCCGATTTAAGATTCAGCTTTTTGACGTACGAACCACCGGTGATTCGTCGGCGACCTCGCTGGCTAAAGGTATCTCGGTGGCGGCTCGAGGTGATTTCGATCTCATTGTTCTCCTCAGAGGTGGCGGGTCTTCATCGGAACTAGCGCTGTTCGACAATGAGCAAGTAGTTCGTGCAGTTGTTGGCTCAAGGATTCCGCTTTGGTGCGGGATAGGCCACTCTACCGACCGACCGTTGGTTACTGAGGTTGCAAACGCTACCTTGGATGTCCCCTTAGACGTTGGCAGGGCGGTGGTCGATTGGAATAGTGCCTTCATCGAGAATCTGAGGTTCTCACTCGATCGCGTAGCGACTTTGTCGAGGGCAACTGTTCAGAAAAGTAGTGCGGAATTGACGCTGAGGTCGAGGATGCTCGAGCGGTCGTCTAAGGAGTATCTCTACAGGGAAAAGGGCCTGCTTTTGCGAAAGGACATGTTCAGATCCCTGCTTCTTAGGACAATTTCGCGCTTCGAGAATGACATGGACTATGCCACGGGAGATCTTGTAACTGCCAGCCGAGGGAAAGTTCATACTCATAAGATGGAGCTGCAGCAGGGCGCCATGAAAGCAATCAACGGTTTTGCCCTGATCACTCGTACCGAGCGAATTGATCTAGCTGGCCGAGCGGCTTTTGGCGGGCGGGTTGTAGAGAAGCTAAAGCGTATCGACCTTGAACTTGAACTGGCGCAAGCGAGGCTCGGATCACTTGATCCGACTGAAGTCCTTCAAAAGGGGTATGTTTTGATTGAGGGGTTGCCGACAAATCGCAGGATAAGATCAGTCGGCGAACTCGAGACGGGTGACGGCTTTAGAGCCCACTTTTCTGACGGAAGTCTCGTAGCAAGAGTTGAGGAAGTGAAAAGTGACTGAGCCGGGGACTGAAAATGACCATGGTGAAACTGGAGAACTTAGTTACGATGCGGCCAAGAGCGAACTGGATCAGATTGTCACTCGTCTAGAAGGTGACGACGTTGGCATTGACGAATTGAAGGCCCTAGTGGAGAGGGCTAGATTTCTGGTCGCCACCTGCAAGAAGAAAATTAGGAGCGTCGAAGATGAGATTACGGTCCTGTTGGCCGACGTCGAAGATTAAAGCCGAAATGCAGGTAGCTCTAGCGAAGTTCTAAGGTAATGCACCACGAAGGGATAAAGTTCACTAGTCTGTTTGAGGTCCTGGCGATCAGGTAGATTGCCCCCGTAGCTCAGGGGATAGAGCATCGGTTTCCTAAACCGTGTGCGCAGGTTCGAATCCTGCCGGGGGCACTTTGTATTCTTTCTTCGACCTACTGCTGATCAACTGATTCGATCCCATGAGGCATAACCGAACGCCGTCCCTTTTCTAGTCAGATTTGTGTGGACCCGTTGAAACATTTTGATGGCGCCTATATTCGTCGAGCAAATAACCAAACTTCCAGAGCAGGGTGTTTTGCTTCCGGCGTCCGATTGCAGCGCAGGTTTAATATTAGCCAAGGAAGTACCTCTTCAGAAATTGTCGGTTTCGCCGGAAGTTATTTTGATGCGATTAACTAAGTCAGGCTAAAAAGATGTGCTGTGGCTGATCTGTCATCGGCTGACGAGCCTTGTTCTGGAGCTTAGATTGACCTTCGATTGCCAGACGGGGAACAGAGCCTGGTGTAGGTCCCTAGGGAATACGCACTGCAACGGCAAACACCGTGGGACATGTCGCTTTAGGTTGTAGTTTTGCTCTGTTGACTCAGTTTTGTAAAGGTACGGACCCTGGTTTATCTTCGTTCGGGGACAGTGCTTGGCTATTAGGGAACTTTTCAAGCCGAGGCTCGTTGGTAATTGTGAACACCGTGTCTAGTGACAATTTTCGCCTAGCTCGCCCTTTAGTGTTGTAAGCAAAGTTGCGCACATGCCAGACCGATTCTTGCTTGGGGTTTAAAGTGACGAAGTCGCAATTAGGGATTAGTGATGAATGAGTAGGAACTCAGCCCAGGGATGGGAAGAAAGCGACACGAACCGCGGCCTCAAGGAGATGTTCTCCGCATTTGAGGTGATCCCCTTTAGATGGGTATGGACCGCTGCTATGAGCGGAAACTCAGGCCGATTTGCCGTTATTCTCGTGGCGGGCTGGGAAGCTTATCGCCTAGGCCATCATTCATCGTTTTGGCCGAGCATGGTGAGCCTGCTGCTTCTCATTCCGTCGATGTTTTTCGGTTTATTCGCTGGAAGTGCCGCGGATCGGAGAAATCGAGCCCGAATGGCCGCTGGCGGACAGCTGGTGAATGCAGTTAGCTGTGCCCTGGCAGCGATATTCGCTGCGACTGGAGAGCTTAATCCAATACCGTTTACTTAGGGT
>JAKCBW010000097.1 GCA_021842145.1 Actinomycetes bacterium | reverse complement strand
TTCCGATCAACACTATGTTGATGGCCTTCTCTGCGTTCAGTTCGGTCCTAATTGTGTGGGTCCTGTGGGCGTTCAACATGGGATTTGGAACACCGATTCACTTGGGACCGGGAATTCTAGGGGGCCTGGTCGGCTCACCTCATTCAGTACTAGGGCACGTGGGAGAACAGTCGCAAGCCAACATTCCACTTTTAAGCGGAATAGGGCTGATGCCAAAGTTTCGTTTCCCGCAGTCGTCGCTCGTCTACTTTCAGTTCGTATTTGCCGGCATAACTCCGCTGTTATTCCTTGGAGCCGTCCTTGGAAGGATGAATTTCAGGGCCTGGTTGGTCTTCGTTCCACTATGGACAACCTTCGTCTATTCGGTGAACGCCATGCTCGTCTGGGGTGGTGGCTATTGGGCCGCTAAAGGTGCGGTCGACTACTCAGGTGGGTACGTGATCCACCTAGCAGCGGGTGTCTCCGGCTTCGTTGCGGCGGCGGTGGTAGGACCTCGCCTGAAACGAGACCGAGAAAATATGGCGCCGAACAACTTGCTCTTAGTTGCGGTCGGAGCGGGAATTCTTTGGATGGGTTGGAACGGCTTCAATGGTGGTGACCCCTACTTCGCCAGCGCCGACGCTTCGGCGGCTGTACTCAATACCAACCTGGCAACGGCTGCCTCCCTGCTGACTTGGCTATTCATGGACATGAGCATGCACACAAAGAAGCCGACATTCCTAGGGGCGGTCAACGGAATGATCGTAGGCCTAGTAACCATTACACCAGCGGCTGGATATGTAAACGGTTGGGGAGCCCTTATTATGGGAATCGTCGCATCCTTCGTGGTGTGGTTCTCCTTCAATAAGCTCTCGAGCAAGTGGATCTTCGCAAAGGTCGACGATGCCTTAGGGGTTGTCCACACCCACGGATTAGCCGGTCTGATGGGTGGTCTGATGGTTGGACTATTCGCCGATCCGAAGATGATCGTCTACCTAGGGCTCGGAAAGACCTCAAACGTATCGGTAGCCGGCCTCTTCTACGGCCACCCCTGGCAGGTGATGATCCAGCTCTTTGCGGCATTGACGATCATCGTCTGGGACGCCACGGTGACTTTCCTGTTGCTCAAGCTGATCGGTTTGGTAATCCCACTTCGGATGCCCGACGATGTCCTGGAAATCGGGGATCTCGAGATACATTCAGAACAGCTGGAGCCTTCGGAGTCCGCTAGGAGGATCTTCACCTACGCCGAACACGCAGGGGATCGCGAACCTCCGCAAAGGAACATTGATCCAGGGGTAAAACGGGTGCCACTGGAATAGTTCTCCCCCTACAAGCACCATACGAGGTGCCCTCTCCTTGAAGCCGTTGTGGCCGGCTGACAGTGAGAGGGCACCTTTTTTTGACTAACCCATATACATTGGGAAATGTTCAAAAGAACAGGCCGCCATAGTATTTGACTAATTTCATACGCTCCATCAAGCGGCGAACAAGTGGCATGGATCAATTCCAAAGCAAATGCCTGATGCAATTACCTGATGGATGAACTTAGCCCGCCTCGATTCGCCGGAGCATTCGACTTTAGCGAGCGGAGGAACTTAAAACATATAGTCATAGCTCAGCCAGCTCCGAAGAAAAGCTCTACAGCTGGAATCGACAATCTGAAGCAAACCCGCCACTAATCTCGCCCACAGTTGGCCGAAATCAGAGGTGTTAGCTGGTCGGTAATATCAGTTCGAGGCGCAAAAGCCGCCACGAGAACAGTCGGGAAGTTGACAAATCTAACAAGAGGATCAGTTGACATTAGCTGCAACTTCCTAGGCCTCTAGCTCGGCGGCCGTTCGCCCGCCCTAAGTAATCGCAGAGTTGCACTTCGAACTGTCGCTTTCAACCTTGGCAAATCCAATCCTTCGGACGAGGTGAGGTTCGGCGACCTCGGGATCCACTCAAAGGACTATCCGGCGGTATTAGAAACGACCTCCATGAGGCTCGTACGCAAAGAAGAGATGGCCTCATCATCCGCGATGGGATTACCCTGTCCATCGACTAGATAAAAGGTGTCTATCACATCATCTCCAAGGGTAAGCACCTTTGCCTTGGTAATGCTAAGACCAGATACCGCTATCACTCTGGTCAGCTCGTGGAGAAGGCCAATTCGATCCGGACCCCAGACCTCGACAACAGTGGCGGTCGCAGATGCACCTTGATCTATAAGTACCTTCGGATCGAGCTGTAACCCCTCGGCGGTAAGTTGTCGCTTCCGGTAGTGCTTCCGCTTCTCTAGCAGCTTCTTCTCAACGTCCTCGGGCTTTGCGAGGGCCTTTGGCAGTTCCTTTTTAAACTTCTCCCAGTTGAATTCGCTTTCCCATTCGCTCATAGTCTGAAAGACTTCAATCGCCACATCACGATGTGTAAACACCTCAGCGCCCACGACGGAAAACCCAACCAGCGCTAGTGCTCCGGTCACGGCAGAAAATAGTCCCGGCCTGTCCGGTGCGGCGACAAAAAGGCCGTCGGGATGGACGCTAACTGCGCAATCCCTGCCACACGACTCAGCCAACTCGTCGAGCAGATCAACGTTGTACTTGCCATTAGACAATTTCGGCTCCGCACCGAGAATCTTCGACTTTACCCCGCTAACCAGGTCGGAAATGAGTAGCTTTTTCCAGTGGCTCCAAGCCGCAGAACCCGTAGCCAGGGAGTCAGCCTCGGTAAGCTTTTCCAAGAGTTCCAAGGTCTCGAGGTCGCCCAAGGCGTCGGCAACCTTTTCAACGGTCATCGGGTCGGAAACGTCCCTCTTCATTGCCATGTCCGCCAGGAGGAGGTGATGTTCTATGAGCTTTTTGATAATCGCCGTGTCCTGGGAATTTAGCCCTATCCTCACGGCGATGGAATCCATCAACTCTACACCGGCCTCGGTATGATCCCTATTTGCAACACCCTTTCCAATGTCGTGGAAAAGGGCACCTAGCAACAAAAGGTCCGGCCTGTGAACCTCACGCCTGTAAAGGGCGGCGTTAGCTGCGGCTTCAAGCAGGTGTCTGTCGACGGTAAAGCGGTGGTAGGCGTTTCGCTGCGGCTTCGATCTCACCAAATCCCACTCCGGCAGGAGGGCAGTGAATAACCTTACGAACTCCAAAGACTCGATGGCGAAGATGGCAGACCTTGCGGTTCCCAGAAGCGAGACCAACTGGCTCAGCGCCCCTGCGGGCCATCTACCCCCGTCGTAGTCGAGCGATGCCCTAATTCCGATCAGAGATGGTATCTGAATCGGCAACTGACCATGGGCGGACACCGATGCTATCTCCAACACCTGGACCACGCCCAGCCCTACATCCTCGGGAAGTTCTATCTCCAACTCACCTTGGACAGATCGGAACTTCACCAACGGGTTGGTCTTGAGAGATCCAGAGATGGTTTTGGAGTTGCTTGTCGAATCAAACCTAGCAAGCCTATTTACCGCATAGGAAATCGCTCGCGCCGCTTCAGAAATCTTGCCCATCAACTCATCAGCGTCGGCCATGCCAACTAACGATGCGACCTGGTCCTGTTCCTGGAGCAGTAAGCGATCTTCGCCCTTTCTACTTCGACGGTGAAGCTCAACCCGGGCCGCCAGCAAAAGGTCATGGCCCTCGAGAAGGTGCATATCAACTTCACTTGAAAAGGGCCTCTTTGCCTTCATCAAAGCCGAATAGATCGCGAAATCCCTCAATCCGCCCCGTGCCTCTTTTAGGTCGGGCTCTAGAAGGAAGGCTAAATCTCCCGAAGAGTCGTAGCGTGACCGCATCGAATTTGCAATTTCCATCAGGAATTTAACGTGGTCACGCTGCCAAAGGCCCATGGTCCTGGAAGCCAGTTCGTTCGCCAGCTCCTGGTCTCCACAGATAAAACGGAGATCGACCAGACCCAGCATCGCCCTGATGTCACCCTTGGCAACTTCAAGTGCATCTTTGATTGATTTGACGCTGTGGTCGAGCCCAAAACCGGAATCCCATATCGGATACCAAAGCTCCGACGAAACTTCGTCCACGCTCCTTAGTCCACGGTGGACAAACATCAGGTCTAAGTCCGAATAGGGGCACAACTCTCGGCGGCCGTGCGATCCTAGGGCGACCAAAGCGATCCTGGATCTCTTTGGGAATATACCTCTCAGCCAGGTGTCTGCGACGTCGCTAAAGGCTCTAGTCCACTGTCGCCCAACTAGGTCAGAGCGAGAAAGCAAACGGTCGCGCTCCTCGGCTAGCGAAAGCGCCATGACGGTATTTCCTCTCTCAGCTCAGCTATCTCTACCCAAAAGCCCGGTGGAAAAATGGCCTCTGGAGTTTTCATGGTCAGTTGATCCAACTAGAGGGCGTCGGTGCCTCTTTCACCGGTTCGGACCCTAACTAGCTCTTCTACCGAGTGCACCCACACCTTACCGTCACCGATTTTCCCGGTACGGGAGATCTCCACGATAGAATCGACCACCCGATCCACTTCGTCATCGTCGACGACTACCTCGATCTTCACCTTTGGCACAAAGTTAACTTGATACTCCGCACCCCTATACACTTCGGTGTGACCTGATTGGCGACCAAATCCCTGGACCTCCGTGACGGTCATTCCGTTGACGTCCAGCTTCGCCAGTCCCTCCCTGACGTCGTCAAGCTTGAATGGCTTGATTACGGCTACCACTACTTTCATTACTCCAACCTCCAGTTAGCGTCTGAACCCGTGTCCAGTTCTGCCCATTAAAACTTCAAAATCAGAAGAGGCTAGCAGCATTACGAGGGCATCAACTGAAACTGTATTACGGTCGATGGCCGAATGAACCCAGATCCCCTAGCGGATTCACCACAGTGCGGATTCACCACAGTGCGGGTTGACCACAGTGCGGGTTGACCACCTCGGTAAAGCTAACCGTTTTACAACTGACACCTTTAGCAAAAAGACAGCGGCTCTCCCCGCTGCCTCGCCTCATAGTAAGGACAGGTGCGACTCCTTCCGCATTCGGGCACTTTGCCCAACTTTTGACTTGTGGTCAACCTAGATTACGCCCATTTCCGCATTGATACAGAAAGATTACACGGACGTTAATCAATAGCTCTGGAACCAATAGCTCTGGGATCCTCGCTTCGAAGGATCACTAGCTAGACCTCGACTTAGTAGTGGTGGGCTACTCAACGAAAGGCGTGCCAAATAACTATTTGGGTCTCTTGTCAATTCAGCTCAAGTATTCCCGAGGCATTGTCGAATTGATCTCAAGGAGGATGGAAAAATGACCACAGACCAGATAACAAAGATTCGTCACATGGAGGGCCATCTGGTCCTAGTAACCACGGATGAAAATACTATAGAAGCCCTACTCGTCTCGGCTTGTAGGGGAGCAAGACGAACCCTCTGGCTCCAAGAGGATGAAAGCGACTCCTTTTTGCCGTTAGCTCGAGTTCGCTCTGTTACAGAAAAAAACTGATCCATTTTCAATCGGAAAGCAAGCACCGAGGACCTTGAAACTCGTGTCGATCTAGCGAAGCCTCAATACGCTACTTCGCCTCTCCGACACTTCTAGCGAACCAAGTTTACGAGTTCACCGACTCCCTCTACAGAAGTAACCAGTCTCTGGCCGCCCTTCAAAAAGACCTTCGGCACCCTGCCTGCGCCAACCCCCGAGGGTGTCCCCGTAGATATTAGGTCCCCAGGGGAAAGGGTGATTATCGACGAGATGTAGGAGATCACTTCTGGGATCGAAAAGATTAACCTCGAAGTCCTTGAGTCCTGCATAACCTCCCCATCTATCGTGGTAGTAATTCGGAGGTCTCTCGCAAAGTCGACCTCGTCGGGGGTAACAAGCTCGGGACCAACCGGGGTGGTCCCTTCGAATATCTTCCCTTGCATGAACTGGGTCGTTCTGTTCTGGAAATCACGCATCGAGATGTCGTTGACCACCACGAAGCCAGCGATATGTTCGTTGGCTTCGCTCTCAGTAACGTTGCGAGTCTCGTCTTTGATTACGACACCCAGCTCCGCTTCCCAGTCAACAGCCTGCGAAATTGCAGGTAGGACTAGGTCATCGTTAGCGCCCATCAATGTCTGGGCAAACTTGCAGAACAGGGTTGGGTATCCGGCGTCGGCTCTTCCCATTTCCGCAATGTGGTCCCGATAGTTGAGTCCGAGACAAAAGATCTTCCTGGGTTCCAAAACGGTTGGGGCATAATCCGCCTGGTTGACCGCAACCTCACCTTTGCCTTGCAGGGTTGACCAATCGACCCCCGCCCTAATCAGGGCTCCAACGTCTTCAAAGTCTAAAAGACGGTACTTGTCTCCGTCCCTTAGCGCTGCTTTAGTAGTCCCATCAACTCTTAGGGTCGCAATGCGCAATGAAGTTCACCTTTTCTAGGCCTGCCGAATCAAAACTATTTAGATATCAGGCTAAAACCTAAATGGCTAGTGTCGGCGCAATGAACTCTCAATCTCT
>JAKCBW010000096.1 GCA_021842145.1 Actinomycetes bacterium | reverse complement strand
CAATGCGTTGCAAAAATGGTGCAATTCGATGGATCGCATTGATCCCCTTGTGGGGTCGAGCCGAGTGGGACCGCTTTCCAGCAATTGTCAATCTGGCTCGCATAGTCCCTTGACAACCCGCTTCGAGGCTGACGCCGGTCGGCTCCATCAAGATCGCCGCCTCTACCGCCAAGGCATCGGGCCATTGCCTTTCTACCTGAAAGATTCCACTTTGGGACCTTTCAATCTCCTCAGCGGCATAAAACAGATAGCGGGTAGGCGAGGTATTGGCTGGATCCAGTGCCAGGCCAATCATCACCGCCAAACCGGCCTTCATGTCTGAAGCACCAACGCCGTAGATGCGATCATCCTTTCGGCCTACGGGATAACCGGGAGAAGGTGGAACGGTGTCGAGATGCCCAGCCACCATATATCGAATCGGTCCGACATCCCTCCTAGTTGCGACGACGTTGTTCTCGATACGGACAACCGATAGGTGTTCGGCCGGTTCCAGAATCGACTCGACGTAGTCGGCTATGCCTGCTTCGTCGAGGGAAACCGATGGAATATTCACTAGTTCGTAACAGAGGCTCTCCAGGTCCTTCATGATCTAAAGCGCCAGTCCATGCTCACGCAAAAGGTCATTGAGCACCGTTTTCGAGTGCCTCTCACCTTCGTTGAGCCGCTTGATCACTAAAACGCAAGGTAGCCCGAACTCTCCGCCTTTGAATCGCTTTGTACGTACCCCGCTCACCGCTACGGCGTAATTGGGAACGTAGCCCCTTGAAACCTCTTCGCCGGTTTCGGTATCTATCACCGGAATTGAGGGATTGAGAATCACCCCGGCACCGACTACCGCCCCCTTTCCGACACGAGCACCTTCGGTCACCATCGCCCGCGAGCCGATGAAGGCGTCGTCCTCGATTACCACTGGGGCGGCCTGAGGCGGCTCGAGTACTCCCCCGATACCAACTCCGCCCGATAGGTGTACCCTCTTGCCGATCTGGGCGCAGGATCCCACGGTTGCCCAAGTGTCCACCATCGTGGACTCGTCGACATAGGCACCTATATTGACGTAGCTGGGCATCAAGGTTACCCCGCGCGCCAGGAAAGAGCCAAAGCGCGCCGAGGCTCCCGGCACTACTCGAACTCCCTTTTCTGCAAAATCCCTCTTAAGTGGCATACGGTCGAGAAACTCAAACGGTCCGATATCGTACTTGGTCATTTCCCTAACCCGAAAAGCCAGCATTATTGCCATCTTGAGCCACTCGTGGACCACGACCTCGCCGTCGGCTTTAACTTCCGCTACCCTCAGTTCACCCCGGTCTAGCCCGGAAAGAACTTCAAATATGATCTCGCCAGCCTCCAGATCTTTGACTCCCAGACTCTCACGTCGTTGCCAAAGCCCTTCGACTGCCTCTTTTAATTCAGCCACTGCCCTCTCGTCATTCCACTCGTTTTACTAGAGAGACGCTAGTGGCCCAGTCCGCCGAGTCTTGACGCCACCAGCGTGATCAGGTCCGTGGGAGCGACAACGGCCACCCTAACGTAATCGGGTGAAGCGTCTCCGTAGAACTCCCCAGGCGAGACTATCACCCCGGCCCTTTCGGCTAGATAACGGGCGACTTCGAACCCGTCTTTAAATCCGAGGGCACCCCCCTCAAACCAGAGGTAGAAACCTCCGTTTGGCAGTTGAACCTTAAATCCAGCCTCAGAGAGGGCGCCGTGAAGAATCTCCAACCTTTCGAGGTAGCGTCGCCTCTGCACTTCAACGTGGGAGCTCTCAGAAAGTGCCTCCGCAGCTACTAGCTGCACGGGACCGGGCACCATGAATCCGGCATGCTTTCGCACTTCGGAGATGAAGCGCACTATCTCAGGATCACCGGCGTAGAATCCGACCCTCAGCCCGGCCATATTAGACCTTTTAGAGAGTGAGTGGAGTGCCAAAACGCCTTGTGAAGCGTGCTGTAAAACTGAAGTTGCACTCCCAGACCAAACAAACTCTACATAACATTCGTCCGAAACGAGAACCGCGCCATTCTCCCTCGCCCACGCTACCGCCGGTTCCATGTCGGCTGTGGATCCCATCGGATTTGATGGATAGTTGATCCAGAGCAGCAGTGCCCCCTCCGCAGCCCAATTGGGCACCTGATCAAAGAGGAGCTCCCCGTTTTTTGCCATCGGCACTGGGAAGTGCCTAAGGCCCGAAAGTATAGCTCCCATCTTGTAGGTGGGATAGGAGACCTCCGGATAAAGGACGACATCTCGTTCGGGATTGAAAAGGTGCAAAAAACCGGGTAGTGAAGCGACGAACTCCTTGGTTCCCACCGTCGCTGCGATATGTTTTGGGTCAATCGAGACGTCAAACCTCTCGCCCATCCACCCGGCCGCACTCTTTCGTAACGCAAGGGATCCGATCGAGGCGGGATAACCCCGCTCAGCCCCCGATGTCGCAAGGAGATGGGGGACGAAGCTTGGTGGAGGATCCACTGGGGTTCCAACCGATAGGTCGACATATTCGCCGAAGTTTGCTTCGGCTAAACCCTTGATCTCTTCGAGGCGATCGTATGGATACGGCGGAAGGTCGAAGGTCGATTTAGCTGGACTGTTCAGTGGATTCATTCCTCTCAATTCTACAGACCGGGGAAACTTCACCCACTAAACCGTCATCTACACTAGCTATTGCGTAGATCTAAGTTCTATCTCGCCCCCGAGCAACTCGAGAATTGCACCCCTGGAACTCTTGTCCAACCTAACCAGCAGCTTTACCCCATCCTTGGTCTCCCTCAAGGAAATGACTTCACCCTCTCGGTGTAACGCAGCAATTAAGTCACCCCGATCGTAGGGAACGACCAGTTCGAAAACCCTGGCCCTACGCCTGAGCGCTAGGGAAATCTCTTCGACAAGCCGAGGAATCCCCTCACCATCGAGAGCAGATATGCCAACCGAGTGCTCGCCGAAACCCTTCGCCCTGATTTCAGGTTCCAAAAGGTCAATTTTGTTGTACACCATTATCTCGGGCACTCCAGAAGCTCCAATCTCGCTAAGAACACTGCGCACAGCGCTCACCTGCTCGTCCCGGGAGTCTGAAGAAGCGTCGACAACGTGGATCAGGAGGTCAGACTCACTGACCACCTCAAGGGTCGACTTAAATGAAACAACTAGTTGGTGGGGAAGTTTCCTAATGAATCCGACGGTATCAGAAAGTAGCAGCGCCTCTCCCCCTGGTAGCTCGAGCCTCTTGGTCCTTGGATCCAATGTCGCAAATAAACGATCCTCGACGAGGACATTTGCGCTGGTCAAAGCGTTTAGCAGGGTCGACTTTCCGGCGTTGGTATAACCGACGATCGAAACCGACGCTATTCTGGACCTTTGTCTCGACTTGCGCTGAACCTTCTGGTTCTTCGCTAGTTCGTTTAGCTCCCGCCGAAGGTGAGAGATCCGGTCCTGAAGCCTTCGCCTATCCTCTTCTAGCTTGGTTTCGCCAGGACCCCTAGTCCCGATCCGCCCAACCTGCTGGGAAAGGCTTTGGCCCTTCCCCCTCAGCCTCGGAAGCCTGTAATTCAATAAGGCAAGTTCCACCTGGGCCTTGCCCTCGGCGCTATGGGCGTTTTGGGCAAATATGTCGAGAATCACCGCAGTTCGATCTATCGCGGTGCGACCAAATATCTTCTCCAAATTACGCTGTTGGGCGGGCGACAGCTCCTCATCGAAAACCACAGTATCCACGTCGAGCAGTTCTGCGAGTTTGGCCACCTCGTCTGCCTTCCCAGAACCAATGAAGGTGGCGGGATCTGGTCTATCCCGCCTCTGTGTGACACGTCCGACGACTTCAGCCCCAGCGGTATCAACCAACAGGGCTAGTTCGTCGAGTTCATCTTCGACCGACTCGAGTGATCTTGAGTCGACCGCCACACCCACCAGGAGAATCTTCTCACGAAATGACCTGTCAATTAAGGTCAAGCTTGATCACCGACCGACTCGAAAGCGTATACCGACGAGATGGAGCATATTACCCTCGATGGCCCACCCAATACCAATCGCCCACCGACCGCTTCGGTTTGCAATGGTCCACCTGGGTTGATGATGGTAGCCCTATCGTCAGTCAATCCCAAGTGGCGTGCAGCGAGGAAGGAAGCGCAGCTACCGGTCCCGCAAGCAAGTGTGGGACCCACACCCCTCTCGTATACCGACATCCGAAAGACATATTCCTCCGCATCGGTAACCGATAACCATTCGACATTGATCCCACCGGGTAGGACGCGCTGCAGTTCACGTCCCCTCTCGACCACCTCATCTGGAGCCGGATGATCGGACTCATCGCAAACAATCACCAGATGCGGGTTACCCATGTCCACCCAGATTCCCATGTCATCTTCGAGGACATCCCCAAGGGGTCCCATATCCACCGATGCATAAATCTCCATTGGATCAACGACGCCCTTTACGTCAACTTTTTTGATCCCGGCATCAGTTGTTATCGAAAAGGTCTTTTCAGATACTCCTTTAGGCCGAAAATAGCCGTCAAATATCGCATGTGCTAGGCATCTGATACCGTTACCCGACATCTCAGCCCTCGACCCGTCTGCGTTGAACAGCACCATCCGAGGGGTGTCCGGAGAGTCATCATCGACCGTCCCCACGATCAGTCCATCGGCTCCAATCCCACGCCTACGATCGCAAAGCTGTTTAGCGATATCCGAGGAGTATCCCTCGACGGACGACGGTACTAACTGAATGAGAAAGTCGTTGCCGTGACCGTGTCTCTTTGAAAAGTCCAAATAGCAACCCCTCTAACGTGTGTGCCGATGCCTCTATGCGCTTATAAAAGATCCTAGCTACCAATTTGTCCCGTTCTCAATCTTTGGCATTACCGAGAATTGCGGAGAATTGCGGAGATCACCTCGACGGCCTGATCTTGGCTCTGGGACCAAATTATCCTTGGATCTCGATCGAACCAGGCCAACTGCCGCTTGGCAAACCTCCATGTACGATGGATGATCTTTTCGATCGCCTCATCTAAGGTGATCAGCCCTGCGAGGTGATCGAATAACTCCTTATACCCAAGTGCCTGCAGCGCAGTTTTGGACATCGACTCCCTGTGCTGAAAGAGTCCCTGGGCCTCAAGGAGCCAGCCACCCTCCATCTGTTCGGTTATCCGTTCGCTTATCCGTCTCCTTATTACCTCACGCGGCGGCTTGATACCGACAATGCACCTTTCGATCGACGACACTTCCACTACCCCTGGGCCAAAGGATGAAAAGGGCCTCCCCGTTGCAAGCATCACCTCGAGGGATCGAACTATCCGTCTGGAATTATTCTCTTCAATCTTCTCCGCCGAAGCCGGGTCGAGCTGGCTTAGCAGGCGATAGAGGCGAGGAGTTGCCTGTTCATCGGTCAACCTCTGCTCTAGCCAAGCCCTCATTCCCTCAGAACGCCTAGGCGGAGTGAAGTCGTCCAGTACCGCCTTGAGGTAGAGAGCCGTGCCTCCCACCAAAAGTGGCCGCCTACCTTTGGCCGTCAGCTCCGAATCCAACTCTTTGCAAAGGCCCAGGAAGTCCCAGAGTGAGAACTCCTCCGATACCGATGCAACATTGAGGAGCCTGTAGCTAACCCCGGCGATCTCGGCGGCGCTCGGTTTCGCCGTACCGACGTTCATCTCACGATATACCGTCATCGAATCGACCGAAACTATGTCGACTCCCTCATTCCTCTTCGCCACCTCTATAGCTGCGGCAGTCTTTCCCGAAGCCGTAGGCCCAACCAGGGTAACCGAATCCGCAAACAGAACCAACTTCGGCCTTTCGTAACAACTCGCCGCTATTCCTAAATGGACTACTCAATGTGGGCAACAATAAAGCGGAAAGCGACAAAGCCGACCACAAAAAGGCAAAAACTCGGTGCCAAGTAGTTGTTCCGGCGCAGGGGCGCAGAGGACTAGGAGGAGGCGAGCAAAATCCTCGGACGCTGCGCCTTGGGCAGGTAATTAACCGACACCACCTCACCCCTAACGAAGTGGGGCGCACCGTAGTCAACGCGCACGTCGAGGTAAGAACCGGGAACGAAGAAGAATCCCGATGGGTCTGTCCCTTCGAGTGCCCTTGGAGCAGAAAAGTGAACTAGCCGATTCTGCCTCGTCCTTCCGCTCCAAACATCTTCGCTACGTTTTGAGGGACCTTCGACCATCACCTCTTCTATCCGTCCAACTCGGGCGAGATTTTTAGCATAAGCTGAACGGTCCACGACCACTTTTAACTTCTCGAAACGTTGAGCAATTAGCTCTGGATCGACCGCCAGATCCCCCATCGCCTCGGCTTCGGTTCCGGGACGGGGTGAAAATATGAATGTGAAGGCTCCGTCATACTCGGCGGCCGACGCAACCTCGAGGGTTGCCTCAAAGTCAGTCTCAGTTTCACCCGGAAATCCGACGATGACATCTGTAGTCACCGCTAAATCGGAGATCGACTCCCTAGCAGCTTTCAGCTGTGTGAGGTAGCGCTTTG
>JAKCBW010000095.1 GCA_021842145.1 Actinomycetes bacterium | reverse complement strand
GCTTTATGCTGGCTGCGGCGTTTTTGTGGATTGCCTTGATGGGCTTTGTTATCGTAAGATATCGATCCGGGAGACTGGCTGAGTTAGTGGGTAAGGCTTGAGATTGGATGGCCCAAAGCCATGCCCTACTATTTTCAGCGATTCTATTCAAATAATGCTCGAAACCTTTACTACAGGAATCAGCGGATGTCGGAGTGATCGTTACTGCTGCGAGTTCTCGTCGCATCGGAACCTAGGGAGAAGATACTTTGAGCAACAATGCCAAAGCTAAGGGAAACTTAGTCCGCCAGATTTTTGAACCCTCGAGGGGCGTGAGCCTTCATAAAGGCTTACTGGGTGACCTTTTGTCGCACTTCCCAAAGGAGTCGATCGAGTCGAGTGAACTCTATAAGTCGATTTACGCCCGAGATGGCTCCTACTTTCAGTATCAACCAAAGGCGGTCGTTAGAGTAAGGTCTGCAGAGGATATCCCGGCGCTCTTCGAAGTAGCAATCAAAAACCGAACCTCAGTGACTTTTCGAGCCGCTGGCACTTCGCTATCTGGACAGACGGTCGGTGAAGGACTGATAGCGGAAATCCGCAAAGACTTTAAAGACATCCGAGTTCTAGGTTCCGGTGAAATGGTGTGGATCGAACCTGGTTTGACTGTAAACCAGGTGAACCGGTATCTTTCCGGTTTTGGCGTGAAAATTGGCCCGGATCCTGCCTCTAAGTCGGCGGCAATGATAGGCGGTGTACTCTCCAATAATTCGAGCGGCATGCAAGCAGGCGTCGATCAAAACGCCTATCATACGCTCGAATCGATTGAATTCATTTTGGCAAATGGGAATCGATACGATACCTCCAAGGACGGTGACCGTTCACGTTTTGAAAACGACGAGAGACGAATTTTCGAAGGACTCATAAAGCTAAGGGATGAGGTGAGGGCGAATAAGTCCTTGATGGAAAGGATTATCCGAAAATATCGGATCAAAAATGTCACTGGCTATTCGATCAACTCTTTTGTCGATTTTGACGATCCGATTGACATCCTTTCCCACCTCCTTATTGGATCGGAAGGAACACTGGCCTTTATTGCGTCGGTGGTGCTTAGGACCTTCCCTATCCTTACTCATCACAGTTCAAAATTGCTGTTTTTCAAAACTGTTACGGAGGCCGCCAGCGCAGTGCCAGCGATTGGTGGATTGGGTGCCGTCGCAATAGAGTTGCTGGACTTTGCGTCGCTAATGTCTGTCGTCGGCCGCCCTGGAGTTCCAGATATCGTCAGCACCTTACCCACTGGTTCGTCCGCTCTACTCGTGGACTTCCAGGCTCCCGATGCCGAATCTCTTAGCGCCTTCATTGAAGCCACTAACGCGTTTGTATCAACTCTAGACCTGTTGGCAGCGACTCCCTTCAGCACGCAGGAAAGCGAAAGATCAAAGCTCTGGGCGGTGCGCGATGGCGTATTTGCCAGCGTTGGCGGAGAGAGGCCACCTGGAACGACGGTGATATTGGAAGATGTGGCGGTTCAGCCTGCACACCTAGCGGAACTCGTCTTGAGTCTGAATGGTCTTTTTGACAAATATCAATATAAAGGTGCAGTTTTTGGACATGCGAAGGCCGGGAATATCCATTTTTTGATTACCGACGACATGTCTTCAGGAGAGCGGGTAGAACACTTTTCGCGCCTTATGGATGAAGTAATTGAGGAAGTGATTCGCCTTGACGGGTCTTTGAAGGCAGAGCATGGAACGGGTAGGGCTATCGCACCATTTGTCGAGTTGGAATGGGGATCCGACGCGTATTCGATCATGAAGCGAGTCAAGGAACTTTTAGATCCAAGTTCCATCTTAAACCCCGGTGTTGTTATTAATGAAGATCCAACAGGACATATCGCCAATATCAAGCCGATGGGGGTGATAGGTGATGATGTAGTCGATAAGTGTATTGAATGCGGATACTGCGAACATGTCTGTCCCACTAGGTATATAACTTTGACCCCCAGACAGAGGATCGGTGCTCACAGGATCCGACTTGACCTTATCCAAAGAGGTGAGATTCACCAAGCAAATGAACTCTGGAAGGATTATGGGTACCAAGGTGAGGGTACTTGCGTTGCGGACGGGATGTGCTCCACTGTCTGCCCCATGGGAATTAATACAGCCTACCTAGTGGACTTTGATCGAAGCAATGCCAAGTCAAAGGCTGGGCAGCTAGGAATGAAGGCTGCTGCCTCAGACTTTGACAAAGTCGAAAAGGTAGCGAAGGTTGCCATTTCCGTCGGAGTGAAATCAAGGCGCTTGGCTGGCCGAGATACTTTGGCGAGGGGTACTGACCTGCTAGCGAGGGTTATAAATGGTGTCCCTCATTGGTCGAATGAGTTCGTGACGCCGCCGGAGTTGATAACGAGGAGTTCTAGTACTGCCGAATTAGTTTATTTCCCATCGTGTGTCTCCCGAATTTTTGGATCGTCTAGATCGGGAAAAGAGTCACTTATGAAAACCGTTCTGAATGTGGCATCGAGGGCGGGAGTGGACGTTCGTCTCCCTGGCGAAGTCGAGGGATTGTGCTGCTCCCAACCTTGGTCGCACAATGGTTCGGACCAGGGCAGGGATATTATGTCCAATCGAATTGTCGAAGCGATGTGGCGTTGGACCGAGGGTGGCCGGATTCCGGTGATGTGCGACGTCACTTCATGTACGAAGACACTTCTGGATGAGATTACTGAGACTCATTTCGGTGAGCACAGGCATATTTTGACACCCGAAAATCGAAAGAGGTACGACTCTTTAAGGATCATAGATATAACCGATTGGCTAGATGAAGTGACTCAAAATATGGAGGTAACTCGTCCACTTGGAAAGGTTTTGCTCCATCCAACGTGCGCGACGAGAGAATTAGGCAAAGTTGAAACGATGGTTCGCATCGCAGAGCGTTTTGCCGCTTCGGTAGTCGTGCCTCAAAGCGCCACCTGTTGTGGTGCAGGTGGAAATAGGGGAATGCTTTACCCTGAAGTCGTGGAGTCCGCTCTGATCGATGAAGGTCGGGAACTCCAGGGCCAGTATTTCGATGGAGCTTATTCTCTCGCAAAGACGTGCGAAATGGCACTGAGCGAACATTTGGGTTATGACTTTGAGTCGCTGGTCTACTTGGTGGACGAGGCTACATCGAAGCAATAAAAAGCCGGAAGAAACTGGACTCACCTGGTGGGTGATATGTGAATGTGACCAGGCATTGCGAACCATTCTTTACCAGTTTTGACCACTGGGTCGCTCTGGGAGAATCGGTGATTATCTGGAACTTTGATGTCGAGGACTCGGTCCCATGGTCACAAGGATTATTCCGGCCATTGGTAGGACCAAGATGCCAGGAGCGTTGTTGAAAGTACGCTATCGGTGACCTAAGAAGACCGAAATTGCTATTTCATACGCTCTTATGCGGATTGTGAGTTATCTCGGCACTTTGGGATATTCGCTGAATAATCCGAGGGGTGCGAAGCTAGAAGGTGGCCGAGAAGCGTGGCCTTTCGTCTTTATGCCGAATGTGAGGTCCGTTCACAATTCTTCTAAAGGCCCACCTTTAACTGTTGCAAAACGCCGAGCATAATCCGTGTGATGAGTACTTAGAAATCCATTGCTCGACGAGCTCCAACGTAAGCTCTGGCACTCATGGGATGGAAAAGGCTAGGTAACTTCACCATTACGGCCCGCTTCGCAAGCCGGATTGTTAGAAGAGGTGACTACCGACCACGGGAGAGGACCCCTCACAGCCGGTGTTGGATTAATCAACGCTCTTAGATACCGTGATTTCAAAAAGATACCCAAACGTCAGTGGTTTGTGGATCTATTCCAAACTCCATATCTACCATTTTGCTGACAACTGGATAATTTTAGTCCTTTAATCGGTGCAGGGTAGAGGGATGATCCCGCCCAACCCTGCACCGAGGGGACACTATCGCATGTCGAAAACAAGGCGAGCGTCTACTTTGCCGCTTTCAATTTGCTCAAAGGAACTATTAACTTCTTCGAGCTTGCGGGTTTGACGAATGACTTTAGTTCGACCTTCAGCGTGGAGTTGAAAGGTCTCGCTCAAGTCTCGCCGAGTCCCGACGATCGAGCCTATTACTGAGATCCCCTGCAAAACTGTCTCAAAAATGGGGAGCTGAACGAAGTTGTCCTTCGGAAGGGCTACGAATACAAGCCGGCCGCCCCTGCGCAGGCTTTTAAAGGCGGATTCCGCCGCCTTGGGAGAAACAGCTAGCACTATAGCTACGTCGGCACCGCCAAGTCGTTGTATCTCGACCGCTGGATCACAGGTGGTCGAGTTAAAGGTATATTCAGCGCCCAGTGACTTTGCAAGGGTGAGCTTTGATTCGACCAGGTCTACCGCCGCCACCGAAGCACCGGTAATCGAAGCGTACTGCAAAGCCAGGTGCCCAAGCCCTCCGATGCCGTATATTGCGACAAGATCACTGGCCCGTGCGCCAGACACCTTTACGGCTTTATATGTTGTGACCCCAGCACAGGTCAAGGGTGCGGCGTCGAGGGGATCGACACCATTTGGAACTTTCCCTATATATCCCGCTTCGGCTAGCGCGTATTCTGCATAGCTACCATTTACCGAGTATCCGGTGTTCTGTTGTTGAAGGCAAAGGGTCTCCCAACCCGATACACAGTACTCGCAGAAACCGCACGCAGAGCCCAGCCATGGAATGGCGACCCGGTCTCCTTCCTTGAGGTGTTTAACTCCCTCCCCGATCCGATCTACGAGACCCACGCCTTCGTGACCCGGAATGAACGGTGGATTTGGCTTAACCGGCCAGTCACCATGTGCTGCATGAATGTCGGTATGGCAAAGGCCGGATGTTTCAATCTTTACTACTACCTGGCCGTATCCCGGAACTGGAATCGCTACATCCTCGATCGCTAGCGGTTCGGTAAAACTTCTTACGACTGCAGCTTTCATCGTTTCCTCCTCTTGCCGACCGTTTTCGGCCTAACTAGGTATTAGCTACTGAAACGTTGCAAAGAGGTTGCACCAGGCAGGTTGAAATTCAGAAAAACGAAAATTGTGATTTTGAGGTCAATAAGTAGATTGCTCGTAGCGGAGGAGAAGTTCCAAAGCGATGACCCGAGGGAATTAAATCAGGGCCCATTCTGGTAATACGGCCCGCCTCAGCCCATTGCGTGCGGTCGGCCCTTGCGTTGGTATATCGACGCCTCAATTATTTCACTCCTCTAGTTCTCTCTCCTGTTGGCAAATGTGTTTTTTCACCATGCTGAAGAGCTGCTTGGTCGGATTCGAATGGACGTGAAGCCTTCCTACCCTTACAGGCGAGATCTGAATGCTGCTTTGGTCAGTAGTAGGGAGAGATTTGGTGCCAAAGTCGATGACTAGAAATTTGTTAAACCATAAATGGCCAATAGTTACCGTCTACCCATTCTGAGCAGGGCTGTTGGGGAGGATGTTCTACTCAGTAGGGAAAGTCCCGCTAGTTGGCATGCGAAAGCAACACACTCATTTCCGATCAGGATGGATCGAAGTCCACCATGAACAACTGACTGAAGCCTTGTGCTCAATCGAGGTCAAAACGATCGAGATTCATTACTTTGTTCCAGGCAGCCACGAAGTCACGTACAAAGATCTCCTCTGAATCGGCGCAAGCGTAGACTTCCGAGATCGCCCGGAGTTGGGAGTTGGACCCAAATACGAGGTCAACTGCACTACCAGTCCACCTGAGTTCGCCCGTTGCGCGGTCACGCCCTTCATATAGCTGGTCGGAGAGCGGTGACAACTTCCACTCAGTCCTCATATCGAGGAGATTCACGAAGAAGTCGTTGGTCAAAATCCCCGGGCGGTTAGTGAAAACGCCAGTTAGTGACTGGTCGTAGTTGGCAACCAGGGAACGCAAGCCGCCGATGAGGACCGTCATCTCTGGTGCGGTCAACGTCAACAGGCAAGCTCGATCTAGCAGTAGGTGCTCCGGTGGTAACTTCTCACCGACTCGAACGTAGTTGCGAAATCCATCAGCGGTCGGTTCTAGCACCGCAAAGGACTCTATATCAGTTTGTTCTTGAGAAGCATCGGTGCGACCTGGACTAAATGGTACCCTGACAACATGTCCGGCACTAGCAGCAGCTTTTTCAATGGCTGCGCACCCGCCAAGCACGATAAGATCAGCAAGTGATACCCTCTTTCCACTAGCCTGCGAGGCGTTGAACTCTTCCTGTATCGAAGTGAGTTTCTGCAGCACTTTCGCTAAGGTGTTGGGGTTGTTGACATCCCAATCCTTCTGAGGTGCAAGCCGGATCCTGGCCCCATTGGCACCTCCCCGCATATCGGTAGCCCTAAAAGTTGCCGCCGAAGCCCATGCGGTCGAAACCAGCTCGGGAATCGACATTCCTGATGCCAGGATTTCACTCTTGAGGGCGACGATATCCTCATCGGTAACAAGTTCGTGGTCAAGGCGTGGCACGGGATCTTGCCAGAGTTGTGGCTCTGACGGTACAAGTGGGCCAAGGTAACGTGAAAGCGGGCCCATGTCGCGATGAATGAGTTTATACC
>JAKCBW010000094.1 GCA_021842145.1 Actinomycetes bacterium | reverse complement strand
TCTCGTCGAGTATCGTCTCCCTGTTCGAGAGGGTCACCACGACTGCCTCTCGGTTTCTCGCGCAATTTGTTATGAAGTTAGTTAGCACCTTCGAAGACCAACTCTCCCCCAGCCTTATAATCCTCTCCGGCACTAGCTGGGCCGCAACTTCTGTGGATCGCAGGAATGAGTCGGCATAGCGGACACAGTTTGGGTGGTCGGCTATTAGTCCCGACCTAGGGTCTGCGAGGACCGGCCAGCCAAGGACTTCGGCAAGTGGATAGAGGGAAGAATCGACTCCGCAGTTGGCACCGACTACGAAGACCCCCTTTTGGGTCGGATCAAATAATGCGAGTATCTCCTGGTCGTCGGCCACCCCAAGGTGGATCTTAGAACTGAACCAGGGCCCGCCATCGGACCTCGGAGAGATCGGTTCCAATTCGCCATCGATTAGTGGTTCGGCGAAGGCCAGGTTTAACTGCACCGGCCCCGGCGTGAGGCCGAGGCTCTGAGCGTAAACCAAAGAGGCGAGAGATCTCCAGGACCAACTCGCCTCGTCGCGAGGCGGACCGGGTTCAAACACCTCCTTCACGAAGTGATCGAAAGGTCCGACCTGTCTTAAAGTTTGAGGGGCCCCAATTCCGTGGAGTTCCGGTGGCCGATCGGCGGTGCAAATTATCAGCGGAACCATAGATTGGTAAGCCTCGGCAGCGGCGGGGATCAACTCTGTTACTGCGGTCCCAGAGGTAGCGAGAAGTATCACCGGCTCAGCCTTGAACTTTGCCATTCCCAGTGCGAAGAATCCCGCAGACCTCTCATCGAGACGAACAAATGTATTTATCTCCGGTCGGGTGGAGATTGCCAAGGCCATCGGTGTCGAGCGCGATCCTGGGCTAATAACGGCGTGGCGTACTCCACATCTGATCCATTCGTCTACGACAGTAGCTGAGAAGCGGAGGTTCGCTCCGTCTAGGCTCTCGCCTAAGGCCATGGACAATTCCCTTCCTAGATCCCAACAACACCCTATATCTGGCGTAGCCCCTGCCTACACAGAGGTCTTCCTTGACCGGAATTCGAGCGAGGACGGGCCTTTGAGCGAGGAGGTAGTTCTGATCCACGGCTTTACACAAGGGAAGTGGATGTGGAAGGACCTCATCGGTCCGCTCGCCGTCGAAACAGGGATGCGCATCTGTTCAATAGACGCTCCGGGTCACCTTGACTCAACGGAGTTGAGCTACGACCTTGAGCGCCTCTGCGAGGTTTTGGTAGACGCCTTCCCTTCTGCGCACTACGTAGGGTATTCGATGGGCGCAAGGATTGCGATGACCGTAGCCGCTAGGTACCCCCAAGCGGTGAAGTCACTCGTGGTTATCTCCGGAAACCCCGGAATTAGGAGTAGACCGCAACGTATAGCCAGGATCGCCTCGGATGAGAGGCTGGCCCAGGAACTCGAGGCCCTAGATGGTGATCCAGATGGTTTTGCCGCATTTTTACTTCGGTGGATTTCCCAGCCACTATTTGGACCACTCGGCGACCAAACTGAGAGTTTGCGGCTAAGGGCGTTGAATAGGCCGTCGGCGTTAGCTTCGTCACTTCGACTTATCGGAGCCGGAACCCAGGAACCGGTATGGGGTGAGATGATTGAATTTGGGGCGCCATTTAGGTTCATTGTCGGCGAGCGCGACGAGAAGTTCCTGGCAATCGCCCAAGAGCTAGTGGCAAAAAGGGGAAGACCCGAGGAGCTTATCGTCGCTAAGGGCTCTTATCACCAGGTTGTTTCATCGTCGCCGCAGCTGGTTCTAGATAGCCTCATCGAGTTCTACGGTGGGCTGACCGATGGCTAACTTGTTAGCGCAATGGCGAGCATTCGGGAACTAGCCCGCAAATCCCGTTTCTGCCTGCTACTCGTTTTTTGCCAGGTCTATTTCCAGGATCAGCTTGGTGCCTTCCAACCTAGCATTAGCGTCGCCGATAATCGCAAAGTCCATGAAGTCGGTCTGTGCCTGGAGCATAAAGGCTTTGCGCTCAGCACCTTCTACCGGTGGAAGGCCCCTACGCTTTACGGCTGCGGCCCTTTCTCGGAAACGGGCGACCATCTCTTCTGGATCAAAATTTTCACTCACTACCGGAAAAGTTAGCCTGTTTCGTAGAAAGAGCCTGCAAAACGAAGGCCAGGAATTCTGAAATCTCAAATCTGGTTTAGCATTTAGACAGTTAGAGTGGACAGATTCATAGTCGATAAAGATTCGCGCAGTTAGAAGACTAGAATTGGTCTTGAAGGTACAAGCCACCAGGAGTCGCCCGTGAAAAAGGGTCGCCATCGCAGGTATGAGGAAGTTCGTAAAGCCAAGCGAGGGTTAGCCATGCCCAAGCAGCGTTGCGAAGAGTGTGGGGGCGACGAGGAGCGCGGTCACGCTTCGTGGTGTCTGGCAGCCACCGAGGATCTTGAGTTTGAAGAAGTCGGTGACGAGGAGTTCTAGCTCCGCTGGTGTCAGCCCATACCTGCTTAGCTTTTTTGATGGCCTCATCTAAGTCGAGGCTTACTTTTCTGGGCCGATGGGCTGCCCGCCAAACTAGTATGGACACTCCTTCTAACTAGCTTGAGGTCTTAAATAAGTTGCTCCGTGGTTTTTCGTCCGGCAGGATCTTTGGTGACTTTATCCCCGGTGACGGGGAGTTAGTCGTCTGTATGCATGGTTGGGCGAGGACAAAGGAGGATTTTTACCCTTTTGTATCGGAACTGCTGGCTGGTTGTGGCCGCTTAGGTGTCACTAGCCCCTCGGTTCTAAATCTCGACCTACCCGGGTTTGGCTCTTCCCCAGCGCCAGAAAGCGGAGTCGGAACCGATTGGTACGGCGAAGTGCTCGAAGACGTGCTGGTTTCGCTCGATTCAGAGCTCGGTTCTCCCGACACCGTCCTGCTTGGACACTCCTTTGGGGGCAGGGTGGCGGTGTCGCACTCTGCGGTAACCAAACGGCCTCCGTGTGCCATGGTCCTCGCCGGAGTACCCCTGATCAGAGTCGGCACTAAGGTTAGACCGAGCCTACAGTTTCAAGCGGCTAAAAAGCTCCGTTCAATGGGCCTGTTGAGCGAAACCTCTATGGACAGGGTTAGGGACAAGTTCGGCTCGAGCGACTATCGTGCCACCCAAGGAGTAATGAGACAAGTATTTGTCAAGACGGTAAACGAGGATTACCGGACTTTAATTTCGAATATCGAATCGCGGGTCTACTTGCTCTCTGGCGAACTGGATGACCAAGTACCGCCTCAGGTAGCTGTAGAGGTGAGCAAAATATCTAAGAATGCGACTTCAGAGGTACTGGAGGGAATAGGCCACTTTATCCCCACGCAGGCGCCCGCCAAGCTGGCAGAGGTGCTTCTCGGCGCTTTGATGGGTTGTGATCGATGAAGCAAGCTGAGTCAATTCTCGTCCTTTTGGTCCCGTTGGCAGCGATGATTTTGTCCTCTCTGAGGTGGCTAAGGGTTGCCCAGAGGGAGCACTATGTCCCCCCGATGACCACAAAGTTCGCAATGCGCTGGTGGGGGCTTAGGGATAAGCCGATCAATTCGGTAGCTTTTGTCCTTGGTTTCCTGGTCGCCGAGCTGACCATTCGGCCAGAGTTTTCAAAACCACTCAAACTCGGCCTGGTGGTGATTTTAAGCCTGATAGTCGTCATATTTCCATTGGGCCTTGGACTCAAGGGGAGGACATCCAAGCTTGAATGGACGAAGCGGCTTAAGCGGCTTGCCGGACTGAGCTACCTGCTCGCAGTGATCCTCGCTGTCCTCGGGGTACTTATTAATGTTGCACCTTTGATGGTATCAATAGCCGCCCTCTGCTACCCGGTTCTTTTAGACCTAGCCACCTGGCTGATCGCTCCGTATGAGGATCGATCCGCCAAGCGTTTTGTGCAGGCGGCGGCGGCAAAGCTGGCGAAGGTGTCTCCCAGGGTCGTTGCGGTAACCGGGTCTTTCGGCAAGACGACGACTAAGGGTTACATTACGGCCCTCTGCTCCCAGAGTATGATGACGGTGGCATCGCCGGCCTCCTTCAACAATCGGGCCGGACTCTCGAGGTCGATAAATGAGAATCTCGTCGCCTCGACTGAACTCTTCGTAGCCGAGATGGGTGCGTATCGTATCGGTGAGATCGCAGCCCTCGTCGATTGGATTAAGCCCGAAATATCAGTGATAACAGCGATTGGCCCAGTGCATCTCGAGCGATTCGGCTCTGAGGAGAAGATACTCTCGGCTAAATCGGAGATCTTGACCGGTGCGAAGGTCGCTGTGCTCTGTGTTGACTATCCAAAGCTGGCATTTCTCGCCAATGACCTTGAAACGATGGGTACGAGGGTATGGCGATGCTCCGGGTCTGACTTTAGAGCAGAGATCTGTGTAAAGGCCGACGAAGAGGGTGGTTTAGTAGTTTTCCATGACCAGAGGAAGATCGGGTATCTTCCTAGCGGTGAACTTTCTGCGGGTAATGTCGCCTGTGCGGTCGCAGTGGCACTCGAACTCGGTGTCGGCGAAGAGGTGCTGGCAAAGCAGCTATTCGAGTTAAAACCCCCGCCGCACCGATTGACCGCCACGGTTGTCGATTCGTCCGGATTGGTTGTCTTGGATGATACCTACAACTCCAATCCAACCGGTGCCCGCCATGCGATGACTAGCTTGGCAAAGAGAAGGGCTCCGGGCGTACGCACGGTCGTGGTAACTCCGGGGATGGTCGAACTCGGCCATAGGCAGTTCATAGAGAACTTTAAGCTAGCCGAATACGCCGCTGAAGTAGCCACTGACCTAGTAATCGTGGGGAAGACCAACAAGAGGGCCTTGACCAAGGGCGCATTGGACCGTTCTAAGGAGCCCGGTGCGGTGCTCAAGAAGGTTGTCGACGTTGCCACAAGGGATGACGCAGTCCGCTGGGTTCGTGAAAACCTCAAAGCCGGGGATGTGGTACTTTACGAAAATGACCTTCCTGACCACTTTCCATAAAGATGCTTTTGCAATCCTACGATCGCCAATTACAAGCTTTGTCCTAAGCTATGGGGTCGATCGGCAGTTAGTTTCCCTTGACCTTTGGGTCTTGTTTGGGTAGGTGGTTTCAAAAGCATGAGGCAATTTGGTGTTATTTTCGGCGGTCCATCTCCTGAGCATGACATAAGTATCCTGACGGGACTTCAGGCTGCGAGGGCCCTGCACAAGTCTGGGGCCAAAGTGATCGGGCTTTTCTGGAATAAGCTTGGCGAGTGGTATCAGGTGGACCCATTAGCTGAAGCCTCCGCATTTGCGTCCTCTCAGCCCGCAGGCGCACAGCCGCTCTTCCTACGCCTCGGTTCAGAACCGGGTTTCTACCCCCCGTCGGGCAGGCTTTCAAAGGGTAAGGCGCTCGAACTCGAGGCGGTAATGAACTGCTGCCATGGTGGAGCGGGTGAGGACGGATCGCTCCAAGCGATCCTCGATCTCATGGGGATACCCTACAGCGGTCCAAATGCCAGGACCGCCCTTATCGGTATGGACAAGTTGGCTTTTCACGCATTGATGACCCAGAACTCCATCAGTGCCCTGCCCCGTGAGCCCCTTTTCAAGTCGACGGAGGCCCTCTCATTCGACGGGCCATATATAGTCAAGCCTCGCTTTGGGGGATCTTCGATCGGCATCGAAGTGGTAGCCGACTTAGAGACTGCCAAGATGCGACTAGACGCGAACATACACCTTCGCTCTGGAGCGGTAGTGGAGCCTTATCGACCCGACCTATTCGACATCCAGGTTGCCGCTCGTTCCTTTCCTGCCTTTGAACTCTCCGCAATTGAGCGTCCCTTAAAAAAGGGCACCGTTGGAGAAATACTGAGCTATAGCGACAAGTACATCGCAGGTGAAGGTATGGCCACCGCTCCGAGGGAACTGCCTGCCGAACTCGACCCAAAGGTCGAGCAAGAGATTCGTACCACGGCGGCTAAAGTCACCGAACTGGTGGGACTTAGAGGGGTCATGCGAGTGGACTTCCTAATGGCTGAGGACTCTTCTCTCTACATAAACGAGGTCAACACCATCCCTGGTTCGCTTTCGCACTACCTTTGGATTGAACCGAAGATCCCCTTTGAGCGCCTGGTCACCCAGCTAATGGAGGAGGCGATCGCTAGCCCGACCTACCTGGCGGTAGTCGCTGGCGCTGACGGATCGGTGCTTCGTACCGCTTCATCAATTGCAGCCAAGCTGGCCTGAGTTTTACCAATGGAGCGATTTATCGACAAGATCATCTCTCCAAATGAAACCCTACTCGAAGAGGTGCGAGAGCACTGGATCGAGATGGCCGCACCGACGGCCATCCTCTTGATCCTAGTTCTGCTCGCACTTGTCCTCGAGATCACCCAGCTGTTGGCTGGAGCTTGGGGGTTCGTGATCTTCGTCCTCCTGGTGCTGGCGGGGGTAGGGCACTTCGCCTATCGCTATATCCGATGGAGTTCGAAGTATCTCTTTCTGACCAACAGAAGGGTTGTCGTTGTTAGCGGTATCCTAAGTCGCAAGACCAATGAAATTCCTATCTCTAGGATCACCGATATACGATGCAATCAGGGGATATTTGGCAGAATACTTAATTTTGGCTCGCTGGATATCCAAAGTGCGGGCAATGACGCCTCAGAAGCGATGGGCAATATTCCCCAC
>JAKCBW010000093.1 GCA_021842145.1 Actinomycetes bacterium | reverse complement strand
TTCCGATCCTAATCGGGACCTCCAATTTCTTACCATTCAAAGTCCGAGGAATCTCCTTTACTTGGATGAACCGATTCGGAACGTGGCGCGGAGACAGTTCCCTCCTTATTGCCGCCTTCAGCTCTCCTACCAGCTCATCGTCAAGTACCTTGGACTCCACTAGCACGACAAAACCGACGAGCTCTCCCGGCGAATCCAACGAGGAGGTATCGATAACCAGCGAGTCAAGAACCGATGGGTTTGCCTCAAGCACGCGATAAAACTCCGATGTTCCCATCCTTACGCCATCCCTATTTAGGGTGGAATCGGATCTCCCAAAAATGACTGAAGATCCGTCTCGATCTATGCGTATCCAATCTCCGTGGCGCCACACCCCAGGATAGGTATCAAAATAGGCAGCATGAAGTTTGGAACCCGTCGGGTCGGCCCAGAACATCTTGGGCATCGAGGGCAGGGGGCTGGCAAGAACAAGCTCACCAACTTCCCCTACCAATGGGACTCCATCTGATGAGTATGCCCGAATATCCGACCCCAACGTACGAGCCGATAACTTTCCTGCGTAGGTAGGAGTCATAGGAGAAGACGCTAAGAAGGCAGTACAGACGTCCGTCCCGCCGCTCGCTGAGACTATCTGCGTACCACTAGGAAGTTGATCGAGGAGCCAAGCGAAGCCGTCTAAAGACAACGGTGCCCCGGTAGAACCCACCGCTTCAAGCTTGGATAGGTCAAATTTCGACGAGACCTCCAAATTACTTTTTATACATCCCGAAACAAATGGGGCCGAGATCCCGAAGGTGGTAATGCCGTATTTTTCAGCCAACTCCCAAAGTACACCCATGTCGGGATAGGAGGGATTTCCATCAAAAAGTACGATGTCACATGAGACCAACAATCCGCCAACCAGATAGTTCCACATCATCCACCCAGTAGTCGCATACCAGAAGAACCTTTTCTGTGGTCCCAAATCATGCTGAACCGCTAGGTTCTTTATCAGCTCCAGGGTGATTCCACCATGAGAATGAACTATCGCCTTAGGTAGTCCGGTTGTACCCGAGGAGTAAAGTATCCAAAGCGGGGACGAAAACTCTACCCTAGTAAAGCTGAGGGGGGCGTTCGGGTTACCGAAACTATCCCAGGCATAGTTGTCGACCCCATCGACGGGAGCGCTTTCGAACCCGGCAAGATAATCGACCATCACGACCGCTTGTAGGCTGGGCAAGGAAGTGACAATATCCGCCAAGGCCTGGGTTCGATCTATCTTCTTATTTCCGTACTGATAAGCCGAAATCGCAATCAGCACCTTCGGTTCGATCTGGATAAATCGGTCAACAACGGCGGAGACCCCGAAATCAACCGAACAACAAGACCAGATAGCTCCAATTGACGCCGACGCCAATAGTCCAACCAGGGCTTCCTGCGAATTTGGAAGGTACGCCGCTACTCGGTCACCCTGTTCGACCCCGAGTGACCTGAGTCCATCCGCTACCCTTGCGACCTGGGTCCTTAGATCCTCCGGATTTAGTACCCTTTCACTTGGCTGGGTCGATTCGGAAACTGAAATTACCCTAGCTTCACCTCTAAATTTATCGAGTGCGTTTTCGGCAAAATTGATCATGCTCCCAGGGAAAAAACGGGAATTTTCGACATCAGTACCTTCGATGACCAATGAAGAGTTAGTTTCATCGATCTTCCCGTTCGCCTTGGATAGTGACTCCGGCCGATCACCTACAATTTCGAAATATCGCCAGACGAAGTCCCAAAACTCCTCCCGTCTTTCAACAGAAAAGCGCCATAACGAATCATAGTCAGGAAAGACTAAGCCTTTTTCGATGGCGAGCTGATCTGAAAAACGGTAGATTTCGGCTTCACTCTCAGACCTATCGATCGGCTCCCAGATGATCTCGCCCTCTTTAAGGGTCAACTTAACCACACTCCCCTCGTCGCCCGAAGTGCCAAATGCGCCCAATCGGCATCCTCTGGCATCCGCCACTCACGTATAACCTCGAAAAAGCATGACACGTGCCCAAAAGCGGGTTTCTGCCTTATTGAGAAGCGTAATGTAAATAGCTTCATCTCACTTCACGAAGCTTCGTCAAAGCGAATCTATACATTGAATCCGCCTTCCGCCCGACGAATTCCTCAGATAGAAGGCGTTCATCCTTGTCGAGTGACCATCCTCGTCGAGTGACCATCCTCGTCGAGTGACCATCCTCGTCGAGTGACCATCCTCGTCGAGTGACCATCCTCGTCGAGTGACCACTGAGCAAGGTGTATTTAGGACAAACTCGAATTGAGAATGAACAAGGCCAGTTCCCTACTGTGTCTTTCGCATTCGAACAATCGGGTTTTTGGGTTATCGTCGACGGCTACAACTCGATTCCGAGATCTACTTGTAAACGGTCGAAGCCAATCTTTCGAGAGCCTCATTGATAGCGAAAGGAATTTACCTGATCTTGCAGTTCAGCCAGGAGGTTGCCCTGCTAATCACTCAGCACTCCATAAAATCGATCAACTGCAAGCCAATCAAGTAAAAGCATTCGGCAGCTGGTCCGACAAATTGATTCCGAACTAACAACGAGATAGGAATTCCCGCGCTTGCCGAATCGACACAAATTGCTAACCTGAACCCATCAGCTAGAGTCTATTTGACGCAATTGGGGGGCTAATTTGGAGCTGGCCGGGCAGGTAGCCATAGTAACTGGATCCTCATCGGGAATCGGTCGGGCGATAGCCGAAACGCTCGCAAGCCGAAAAGTCAGCGTAATCGTCAACTCCTCTAAATCCCCCGACCAAGGCCTAGTGGTGGCGGATTCGCTGCAAGGCGCTTCCTACTTTCAAGGTTCGGTTACAGATGACAATTTTGGACCCGACATAGTCCAATTTGCCCTCCAAAGGTATGGTCGACTCGACATCTTGGTAAACAATGCAGGAACCACCAGGATCATTTCGCATGCCGACCTGGAGGGGGCGACCACGGAAATATGGAGAGAGATCTTCGAGGTAAACGTCTTTGGTGCCTGGTCGGTCATTAGGGCTGCCAGTGCAGCACTCGAGGACAGTGGTGGTGGCCAGATACTCAACATAACTTCGCTAGCCGGAATAAGACAGACCGGCTCTTCGATACCATACGCCACTTCTAAAGCTGCACTTAACCATCTAACTCAGCTTTTGGCAGTGGCCCTGGCCCCCAAAATAAGGGTAAACGCTGTCGCACCTGGGCTGGTCGATACAGCATGGACTAAGGATTGGCATGATATCCGCAGTAATTACTCCAAAACTGCCCCACTGCAAAGATCAGCCACTACTAGAGACGTCGCCGATTCGGCCCTTCAGATCATGGAAAACCCGTATCTCACTGGAACGATCCTGTGCCTCGATGGGGGTATGTCCCTCAAGCGTTAGGGTAAGCCCCAAATAGGCTACGATTTATTCGTAATTTGAACATCCAGCTCGCCTTTGGCATGCTTAGCCCGAAGCACTTTCTTGTCGAATTTGCCTACTGAGGTTTTCGGTATAACCTCGACAATCGACCATCTTTCCGGCAGCCACCATTTTGCAACTTTCGAAGACAGAAATTGTCTCATCTCGTCTGGGTCTATCGTCGTGCCTGGCTTGGGAACAATGCAGGCCAGTGGTCTTTCGTTCCACCTTTCATCGGGAACGCCTATTACCGCCGCCTCGATTATGTCAGGATGGGACATAATTGCGTTTTCCAGTTGTACCGTTGACACCCATTCGCCGCCCGATTTAATGACATCTTTGGTGCGGTCAGATATCCTCAAGTAACCCTCTTTGTCCATGGTCCCAATGTCGCCGGTTTTCAGCCATCCGTCGTCAAAGCTATCCGAGTCAGTTACGTTATAGTAGGAACCTGTTATCCATGGTCCCCTTACTTGAATCTCGCCGAGGGAACTTCCATCCCAGGGCATAACTTCACCCTCGGAACTGACAATTCTTAACTCGACTCCTGCTACCGGAGCACCAGCCGTAACGATGTATCGAAACCAATCATCCTCGGGCGTTCCTCGCGGTGGTAGAGAGATTGTGCAAAGGGGAGAAGTTTCAGTCATCCCCCACCCCTGGACCATCCAAACTCCGAACTTCTCCTTATAAGCTTCGATAAGGCTGGGCGGTGGAGATGACCCACCAGCAGTTATGTACCTCAGGGAGCTCAAATCGACCTCATTAGCGTACGAGTACTGCAATAGATCGTTCCAAATCGTCGGAACGCCAAGCGATAGGGTGGGCCGAAGCGATTTGAACATATCTGCGAGGGGCTGTGGTTGCAAAAAGCGCCCGGGCATGATCATGTCAGATCCTGCAAAAAATGCAGCATACGGAACGCCCCAAGCGTTGACGTGGAACATAGGCACGATCGTAAGTACTGAATCATCCTTTTGTATCCCAAGGGAATTAGCACTCCCCGAAGCGATAGCATGCAGCCAACTCGACCGATGGGAGTACACGACCCCTTTTGGATTTCCCGTCGTACCAGATGTATAACACATTGCCGCAGCGTGCAACTCATTGAGTTCGGGCCATTCAAACATTGTCGGCATGTCTTTTATGAGGGCTTCGTAGTCGTAATGGCTAATGCCCTTGAATGCCGATAATGCCTCTTCACTAGTTGCTCCAACGGTTATAATCGCCTCGACGCTGGGACAGTCTGCGATAACTTTACCAAGAAGTCCGAGAACGAAACCGTCCGCAATTATTACCTTGTCTTGAGCGTCATTGATCACGTGGCGAATTTGCTCTTCAAAAAGCCGAACATTCAACGTGTGAAGGACTGCCCCCATGCAAGGCACCGCATAGTAGGCCTCAAGATGCTGGTTGTGATTGAAGCAAAATGTAGCTACCCGATCCGAATCCCTAACTCCGAGCGAGAGGAGTGCATGGGCAAGCTGGGCCGCACGCTCTCCAATCTCTTTAAAGCTGTGGCTGCTTGTCTCTCCGCCTAAATAGGTGTAGACCTTAGAATTTGGATAAAGGCGTGTTCCGTGTTCCAAAATGGAGCGGATAGTCAATTGGCTGTTCTGCATAGTTGAGAGCATCAATCCCCCTAAACTTTCTCTCTAATAGCCATATTCCAAGTCCTTGTTGATACACGCTTCACTTTAACAAAACCTAGTTCTACTTTGAGGCTTAAGCTCGTCGAGTAGGATAAATACTTACTAAGCGGACCGTATATCTCAGCTGCAACCAGATTTACTCTGATGTAGTACCATCGACGGCTACATGCTCCCCGCACTAAAGGACGAAGCTTCCAGAAGCTAAACGGATATAACAATTCAAGTGCAGGACGATCCACTGGGTCATGGTGTTTGGCTGTGTGGATTACTCCTCCTTACACAAAGACCACATTTGCTGAGGCGCTTCCGGTGTCAGCTTCCTCTATATCTCCGTTAACGGAATCTCCGCAGGAGATAGGACCTCTCGTTTATCAAAATTTCCTCATCCACATCAGCACCTTCTCATACGTTGACGATCTCCCCGCCCTGAAGGACGGTGCCCTCTCGCCAAGAAATGGTAGCGGCTCAAATCGCTCCTGCTCTAGCTGGCTAAGCATTGACCGAGCGATGTATCCGGCTAACAATGTGAATTCCGTTGGCTGCGACGTAAGGATCGAAGCTGCTGACTAGTTCGTAATCCTAGGGTTCACTTTCAGACTAACGAGTTTGGCCCGCGACTGCCGATTATGGAAGCGCTGATAGCTGCCCATAGAACTATCTAGACGAGACATGGATCGACTGTGGGCACACTTGCGGTGGCTGGAAGCAAAGAGCAAAATATCTTGACGGCCGAGGTTCTGAAACTAGACTCCAAGCTGATAAAACGGCTCGTGTCGGATATCCCCCGGCCAACGAAGCTGGTATGCACCTCAACTTAGGGCATGAGCTCTGATAAGCGTCAAGACTGGGCATCGGCCGAGGAGAATTTAGACCGCTAACCGAATCAAGCAGCCTTATCTATTGCCACCGATTCGTCGCCACTGGGCCATTTAACAGCGATGGCATGATTGAAGCGATGCCAACTAAACCCAACCAAGCGTTGGCGCCAGAGGCTTCGTCAGGGAGGATGGGGATTCGGCATTAAGAGCAAGATTTTAACGCGATCGTCGGGACTCCAGAAAAGGGGCTCCCTCCTAGTCTTTGGGGTAGGAGGAAATATCTTGACCAGTCAAACAAGAATCGCAGTCATCGGTGGCGGGGCCGCCGGACTCTCCTTAGCACTAAAGTTTCTTAGTCGCGGTTGCGAAGTCTCAATTTACGATCCAAAAGTTGGAAGCGGTGCCTCAAACGTCGCCGCCGGCATGTTGGCACCGGCTTCTGAAGCTAACTTTGACGAGCCGTTTCTGGCCGACCTGATGGAAAAGGCGTCGCGATATTGGGGGAGCTTCGCCGCTGAAATAGCAGATCAAGCCGGAATCCCTATTGGTTACCAGCCAACTGGCACAATCGTCTTCGGGGCAGATAGCGGCGACTTGGCTTACCTGGAAAGAGCGAGCAACTATCTAATATCCAGGGGAGTCTCGGTCCAGCCGTTGACTTTACGCGAGAGAAGAAAAATTGAACCCTTGCTGTCGCCAGACATTGCCGGAGCTTCCTTTATATCTGGGGACCACCAAGTCAATAACCGACAATTTCTCAGGGCATTGACGATGATTTTAGAGAGGTCTGGGGCGACTT
>JAKCBW010000092.1 GCA_021842145.1 Actinomycetes bacterium | reverse complement strand
GTGAATAAGGGGACATTTACCGGGGGACTCGACGGAAGCGGGTCTGGTGCTGGAGTGTTAGCTGGAGGCGGGCTTGACTGGGGTGGGCTCGAGGATAAAGGAGCGACAGTGACCGCGTTGGTTACCACGGCTAAGCTCGATCCAAAGCTGTTCGACACAATGACACTAAAGTCATAGACGTTAGCCGGCAGTCCAGTGACCGTAACGGTCGCTGTTCCAACGAAGTCGGCTGCCAACTGCTTGACGACGGCGGTTCCGACGGTCCTGGTTGTGATGTCGTAAGGCGTCACGGAGATACTAGTAACTGGAGCTATCCCAGCCTGGGCATTAGCAATCACAGCCGTGATGATCGCACCTCCCTGTGTCGCAACCGCACTCACAGAGGTCGGTGGTGCTGGAGTCATGACCGCAGTGGTCTCACGGAGCGACACGTCGAGGGGCGGAAATCCAGTCACCTCCAGGGTTGCCCATGTCGTCCCCGTTTTTTCCTGCTCCAGAGTCACCTTGATCGTGCACTGCTGGGAAGTTTTCAAAACCGCTCCAGTACAGTCATTTTGTAACACAAAGGGGCTGGCGGCCGGTGACAGATAGACCGCAGGAAAACTAAACGGAACCGAAGTACTCGGCTCCGTGTAGGTAATGCTTTGAGGAGCGGAGGGGCCAGCACTCGACAATGAGAAGGTTAAAGCGGAAATAGAAGGTGTTGGTATTGCCGCTTGACTATCTACGACCTTTGAAGAATTGTTCGATTCGGAATGCGAACTACTCTTGGTCGAGCTAATCGCCGAGCTTTGGTCCGAGTTTGCTCCATTGCGGCCTCCGAGTTGCACGCCGTCGACACCGCGGCTTTGGCCCCGAGAGCCCTTGGAAGCACCAGCCGCCGGAGATCCATACGCCGGGCCAGAGATCACTAACCAACTCACCAACACGGAGGAGAGTACTACTACAGCTGAAATCGGTCGCAGCCATAACCACCTTCTCCGGAAGATAGCCCCAGTCCCCCGTCTCACGGCTTTTCTCCATCTCCACCCAAACGCAACATGAGAAAGCTATCAAGAAAACCGTATCATGACAAGAGATTTTTACTATTTTTGACACTAATTCGCAATAACCAGTGAATTAATCCCTTTAGCCGGAAGAATGACAATGCAGATCCCACCCTGCGTGGGATACGCCTCGCACGCCAAGGCAAATCTTTACTTAACTCGTTGGGTCAAGCCAAAGCACGACAAGGAGATTGCAACAGCGCTTTGAGACCCTGACTAGCGACTCAAAAAGAGCACCTGTTCGGCTAATCCCTGGTCAGGAGTGTCGCAAGTAAGCACGAAAACCGTCTCGCTGGTGGGGCAGATAAAACACTAGATGGACCGATCAAGTAAACGCTGGCGCCAAGGATATATGCGAACTTCGGACTTAGTGGGTATATGGAATCGAACGTTGGCATGAAACGAGTCCGAAGCACGGTGATAAATTAATTACGAGGAGAATACTTCCACGTTATTGAGATTTATTCAATAGACGGGATCCGATGGCGTTGGCACGGCTTATTTCTAATTCCTGCCCTGCAACGCCTTCTTGGCACCCCGCAAGATGATCTCAAAGAGAAGCTGATGGTGTCGATCTCATGGAATGAAGGATTCCCTCGTCCGTTGGATAATCCACTCGTTAGATCCAGAAGCTAGATCGATGCCGGGATCAAACCGATACCTTTGGTTGATTGGATCTTCCGATCGACCTAGGTCCCGTGGGGGGCTTCCCATAAAAAGGGAATGCCTATCCAAGGTTGTCAAAGTGGAAAAACGTCTGGGCGACCAACCCTAGCTTCAACGGGCCATGGCACACAGAATTGGTCCATCACAGCCTTCGTTTTTGGCCCACACTCGAACCACTTAATTTAGCTACCCATCAGGTAAAAGATGCGGACGGGTCAGAGGAGGGGTGGGTCAGCGGAGGGTCATCTTGCCCAAGGTTGGGCAGCACAACAGAACCTGGGACTCAGCAAATAGATCCGTTTTACGATCCGTCGACGACACCTTTAAACACGGATACACCCTGCCAGCTAATCCCCAGGCCCGACCAGACCTACCGTCAGGGTGCAATGAACTTAAGAATGTGGGTTGCAACGACGCAAAGCTCGTCGCGTTGGTTAGAGATCTCGACGCTTGCGTAGGTCTTTAATTGTTCCTCGTCTAATTGAGTAATGGTGTACTTAGCCGTAACGGTATCCCCGAAATATACCGGTCTTATAAAGCGCAACCTGTCGTAGCCATAGGAGAGACTTGGTATTTGAGCCCGAGCCTGAAGCTGGATCATCGTGGATGCCGTCGAACCTAGCGCGAACGTCAAAACACCGTGTACGATCCGAGTCTTATACGGGGTTGACTTCATGAATTCTTCATTGGTATGCATCTGGCTGAAATCTCCGGTAATACCGGCAAAGAGGTAGACATCAGACTCGGCGATCGTTTTAGTGAATGACACCGTATCGCCAACTTTGAGAGGGAGCAAACTTGCCACCTTGCACTTCCTTCCTTGATATAAGTGAACTGAAATCAGTGAATTATCTCACGGGAACTCCGCCCGCTCGGCTGGTCAGTTGCCTGTCGAATATCAAGCCTTTCCCAGAACGAATTATTTGAAATCCGAATCGCAACCTACGATGTCGCTGCAAAAGAGGGAGGCCAAAACCAGCCAGACAGTCACTTGATGGGAATAGCCCTATCGAAAGTCACATCCATCACCTCGCTATACACAACCTCGCTATACAAGGGTGCGATCATTAAACTACCCATTGAAGCAAGGCAGGGCCCTGATGCCTCTCGTTTGGAGATTCAGTACTCGCCCTCTCGAAAGATTCCAATCCGGTTGTTCTACATCATCAAGTGCAATCCGAATCTACGCTCAGCGCAACCTTCCTTGAGACTCTGTAAAAGGCTTTTGATCTCAGTCAAGCTAATTAGCAGGTCAAAATGGAGCAGCCCTGTGAAATCGAATCAGCTGCTATTCGAATTACTTGCTCTTCAAGTCCAGGGTGTTTACCAATCCCTTTAGTGCTAATTCATAGCCATAGATTCCGAGTCCCGATATCTGGCCAATTGCTAGTGCGGCCAACACCGAGGTGTGGCGAAAAGTCTCGCGCGTGTGGATATTAGAGATGTGGATTTCGACAAAAGGAATCTTTATGGCTGCAAAGGCGTCTCTAATTGCATAACTGTAGTGCGTGAATGCGCCGGGATTTATTATTATTCCGTCGTAGTTTCCAAAAGCCTCGTGCAATCGATCGATTATTGCGCCTTCATGATTTGATTGAAAGAAATCGAGGGTCACCTCCAGCTCATTAGCTGCCCCTCGGAGTCGACTCTCCACATCCGCCAGTGACTCCGAGCCGTATATAGTCGGCTCACGCCTCCCGAGCATATTTAGGTTTGGCCCGTTGACTACCAACACTTTTTTCATCTTCGATTGCCTTTCAACTCGCTTACAGTACAAATCGATCACACTAAAGCACTTCTAAGAGCCCTTATGGTCACGACAAGGATCGAACCTTCCGCAGCTAGGTCATCGTCTACTGCGCAAGTTCTGCAGAACCGACTAACGTCGAAGTCTACTCACCCGTGACATAGTGCAACGGTGACTGCATCCGTCGCCTTGACTACTCCACCAACTCAGGAACCTTCCAACAGTTCAAAAACAGCGCCGTCGGGAAGACAGATCCAGTTTGGACCCTTCTCATGGACTACCGCCCCGAACTCTTTCGCCCTGTACAACGCTGATTGGACGTCTGTGACCCTAATTGCAATGTGGGCCAAGCGTCCTTCGGCCCTCATATGATCGGGATCTGAAATTAGCTGTATCGCGCCTTGAATCCAGAGTTGCGATGGTCGCTCGGGATCCCCTTCCAGCGCGGATACCTCCATTTTGAACACTCGTTCAAAAAAACGAACATAAAAATCCAGGTCCTCGACCCTTATCGCAACATGATCCAGCGATGATAGATTCGTATTTGGCGACATCTCCCCCACCCTCCTAGGTTTCTTAGCGACTCAATCAAAACGCTACCTCCGAGCCACGCAGGACTTAAACCTTACGGCCGAGAGTCCAGCGACCGGTAGGCGGCTCAAAACGTCAGCTCCAAGTAGATGCAGGCAGTGGCCGTAGCAAGACCGACCCAAACAGTGTTGACCTCCAACCCAGACAGCTCTGGGGTCGTTACCCTGCAGCATCCGTTAGTTGAGTTTCGACTAGAAATAGTCGTGGCATTGGCACCCGACGATCAAGGGGCCAACAACTCCGATTTTCACTCACTCCCCGACGCACAAACTCCGATCACTAGAAGCAGAACACAACCCATCAAAACTTATCGATCTGCGCCTTTTTAGCGAAAGATGATCCCATCAATGCGGCTAAAGGCACACCTTACAGAACAGTTCGGAAATCGCTTTGAAATCAATTCACTAGCTGAGTTGGGGCGAAAAGTGACGAGTCACTTTGAAAACCGCCCCTAATATCACACAAACACTCGACTGCTACGGTGTCCGACCCAGATCGGCTTATCCCCTATATGCTCTGCAAACAAAAGTAACAACTGACCACGCTGAGCATCGGTCCGATTAGATCCGAGACCACCCTTCATATTCGCAGCCCTGCCTGGCCACCGTCTGGCGCCTTGATTGGGTACAATTGGCTACACAATCCAGCTTTGGTCGAGGCTAGGAAGGTCTTTAGGCTACTGCCCTTTTCTTACCCCTCATCTGGTCTAGGTAGACGGCTGCTATCAAGACCGCTCCTACCGCCACTTCTTGCCAAAATGGTGGGACATTGATCACTATCAACCCGGTAAGCAGCACTGCGATGATCCCTGTACCAAAGACACTTCCAAGGACCGAACCGCGTCCACCAAATAGGCTCGTACCACCGATGACCACCGCCGCAATTGCGCTCAGGTTATCCGTTGCACCCGATGTAGGAGATGCTGCACCTAGTCTCCCCATGACGACAATGCCGGCGATCCCTGCGAGGAGTCCCGCCAAGACGTACACCTTGAAGAGGTGCATCTTGTCGTTTATCCCAGCTCTAACCACCGCTTCGCGCGAATCCCCCAGGCTCAGGGTGTGGGCGCCAAACTTCGTCTTGGCAAGTACAAAAGCAAGGATTATCGTTACTACGGCGCCCATCGCAACTGGGACGGGGATCCATCCTGCAATATTGGCATTTCCGATCCTGGCGATTGAGGACGGAATAGCCGATATCTCCTGACCGCCATTCAAAAGATCGGCTAGCCCGGTAGCCATGCCGAGGGTTCCGAGGGTTACCACGAAAGGTGGGACGTTAGCCCAAGCAACCAAGGCTCCATTGAGAGCACCTAGCAGTGCGGCGAACAAAAGCGCTACCGCGAATCCGACTACGACTACCAAAATATTTGAACCAGTGCCCAAGGTGAACCAGTGCGTCATCGCCCATGCGCCGACCATCGAAGAGAAGCCCAGGTTGGCCCCCACCGAAAGGTCGATACCTGCGGTGCAGATGACGAAGGTCTCCCCAATGGCAACCAGTAAGACTTCAAGTCCGGTGTTGGACGTATTCAGCCAGCTAGCCCTAGAAAAAAAGGCTGGTGACTTCAGTCCAAAACCGATAATTAGCACTACCAGAAGGCCACCCATCCAGAGGTCACGCATCGAATCGCGACTGCCCTTGAACATCCCCTTCAGTCGAGAGGAAGCTACGCTGGACTCCTCTTTTCGAGTCTGTAGGTCTACCGCCATTATCTTCCTCCCTCGGATCCGGGATCGACAAGATCCGCTATTTTTGCTCCGGTGATATAGCCGATCAAGTTCTCACTCGTGAGTTCCGCCGATCCGAGGGTCTTTGCCACTTTGCCTAGGCGCAAAACCACGACTCGGTCACAGACCGCCATGACATCCTGCATCTGGTGAGAAATGAAGATGACGGCGATTCCTTCGGCCTTTACACGTCGAATAAGCTCGAGAACCTGTGCCTGCTGTTCGACACCCAAGGCACTCGTTGGTTCGTCTAAGAGCAGGACTTTCGATGTCCAAGCGGCCGCTCTAGCGATAGCCAAAGCTTGACGCTGTCCACCAGAGAGTTCCTTAGTGGCCAGCCTGACGTCTGGAATCCGGGTCCCCAGGCGGGCGAGTTCCCTGACGGTATGTTCCCGCATCGCCTTCTGGTCTAACCACCCCATAGTCTTGCCTAGAAAGCCCTTAGAAATCAGCTCCCTGCCGAGGAAAAAGTTTGATACGACATCCCTTTGCGCTGCGAGTGCAAGATCTTGGTAGACGGTTGCTATCCCGGCCTCTTTGGCCGCATGGGGAGTCGCAAATGACACCGCCTCGCCGTCGAGGACGATCTCTCCTTCTGAGGGTGCAATCGCCCCAGACAGGATCTTCAAAAGCGTCGACTTGCCAGCGCCGTTGTCTCCAACTAGCCCCAAAACCTCGCCTGCGGCTACTTCAAGGGACACCCCCTGAAGGGCGTGGACGCCACCATAATGTTTCGACACGCCCTTTACCGCCAAGCGCGCACCCATACCGATCCCCCTCTCATCGAGCAAATCGATCCTGTCGCTCGTTATCATCAAATTACTCCTCTGGAAAAACTAGAGCACACCATTGTTGCAAAACTGACTCCAAGTTCTCTGCGGATTCTTGAGTGAAATCATTGACTTGGATTATCTAAACCGCCGAACCAGCCGCCTAAACGGTGCGAATTTGGAGTCGGCGTCTGGTTACACCTAAAGAAACAGATCGGAA
>JAKCBW010000091.1 GCA_021842145.1 Actinomycetes bacterium | reverse complement strand
ATCTACTTCCCATAAAACGATCTAAAACAACCGGCGAGACACTTCCAATTCGCCTTCTCAGCGCCCTCATATCGCTTCGGCCGACCAACTCTCCCAAAATCTCCAATTTTCCAAAGGAGGGTCTATCGATCGCAGCTAGCAGCCTAAGCAGGCTGGTTTTACCCGCACCATTTGGACCAAGTATCACCAAGAACTCACCCAAGTTGATTTCTAGATCGATACCGGACAAAATCTCCAGACCGGACCTAGACAATCCGATCCCCTCGGCCGATATCACTGGTCCACTCATTGATCTCCCCCGAGTCGATAGAACTCTTTGTCCTGGTTAAACTTAGCCAATCCATCGAGTCCTACCAGGTGACAAAACCCATTGAGGACCACGAAATCTTTCGCCGACCAGGTGCCGACCATTTAGATCATAGATCAGAAGCATAAACTGTTGCCGGAGCTCGCCCTTAGAGGAGCAAATATCGTAGATCGGTCAGAGCACTGCGATGGCCTAGCGGCAGAATAGGTGGCATCAAACTGACCGGAGCAGTTGAATTGCAAAACTGACTTCTGGGTCATTATTGGATCCTCATCAACTCCCGAGTTCGGCTCAGCCGAGATGGAGCATGCCAAAAGGCAAAATTCGTCCAACCGACTTGGTAAAAATAACTAAATGGTTAGCGGTAGGACTGAAGTGTAATTACAATGGTGAAATGCACTCTGTCAGGCGGGAGACCCAGGAAGATGGTTTCCTCTCCGCAGACCCGGTTTTGGCTCGCCTTATTGAGTCCTTCGACTCCGTTAGGTCGATTTCAGGAGCTACCTCGGTATTCGAAGCAAGCCCTAGTGGCCGCTATCTGAAGGTAGGTCTATGTCGAACCTGTCCTGATCTGATTATTTCGGGAGATTCGATAGAACTCCCACTGGAATTTTCTCCGGAAATCCTCCGGAGTACATCGCGGCGAATGAATTCGAGAGATACTAGCGACCTCGACACCTTACAGGTAGATACCAGCGTAATTGCAAAACAGTGGACTGGCGCAAAGTCGGCGCAAATCGTAAATGGGGCATTTAGCTTCGGTCCGATACGTGCTCTAGTTACTTCCAGGTTTGCAAGCAACCACTTTCTCGTTTTATGCTCGCTAAATCCACTAAAGACATCCCTGGCGGGTGCCGCTGGAATGATGGCCATTCTAGCCAAATTCGCTGCTGCCTCAAATTCAATTTCACAAGAGCTCGATATGCTCAGGGGCAGGATAGACAGGGCGGAAATTATGGCAACCGCCGATCCGCTAACTTCATTGGCCAATCGAGCTGGTTTCAACATGGCACTTGAGCAGGAACAACGAAGAGCGTTACGATACATGGGCAGCACAACCGTCGCAATAATTGACCTCGATGGTTTGAAAGTTATTAACGACACCAAAGGTCATAGCGAAGGCGATCAGCTTATAGTTCATGCAGCCCAAATCATTAAGGACACCTGCAGATCGACCGACACCGTTGCAAGGCTTGGAGGTGATGAATTCGCAATTCTTGCCCCCGAAACGGACCAGGCCGGAGCGGAAATGCTCCTTGCCCGGTTGCGTCATGGCCTTGCTAGGGCTTCCATTTCAGCCTCGATCGGCATCGCCAACACCAAAGGTCCAAATCCCGACATTCCCGGCTTGATCGAAAAAGCCGACCAGTTGATGTACAGGGAAAAAAATATCAAAAAGCGTAGTTACCGGGTCGGCTAAGTCGACCTCCACCCATCGACTCAAGGTCGCTGCGCCTGTTTTGCAAAAAACTCTGATCGACGGGTAATTCCAATCGAGATAGAGGGCTCTTGACCTCGCTTCCGGGCCAATCGACGGGTATTAGGGTCTTATTAGCCACTGTGTCCTCAAGACCTTAGTTGTCCACCTTCAGCTCGAAGCCCGGGCAGTGGAGGCCATGATGCCATTTAGCTTGCCGAGCCTCTAAAACTGCACCAGATGATGCGGATATCTAAATCGTTTAGCTAGCTGAGCCAATCCTGGGGACGGCAAGCCGAGCCGAGCCCTATAGATTGCTGTATCCAGCGACGACGGACTCCCGGAACAAAAACACAGATCAAAATGTCACCGGGAAACTAACTTCTCCAAAGGGCTTTCAAATCTCGAGACAGATCCGATACTTCATTGAATCCCGCTAATGAACCTTTGGGCTTTTTGGTCCCTTGACAACCGGCCTCGCCCAAGACAGTCCGGGACTTTAGTCCTTGGCAGTAAGGTCTAAATTCACTCCACTTTTACGATTTAAACGAGGCATATTGTTTAACAGCAACGCAATAGCGCCCCTTCGAAGAACCCCCCCCTTCGAAGGGGCGCCTCTCATTTTTTGCCTTTGAACTATTTTTCTTGAATTATTTCGAAGAGCTGATCCTCGCCACTAACTCGCTGCAGAAATCGGTCGACCCGAAAGGCCACCCATTGAGCACTTTGACTATACGGCGTTGCTATCACCCACCGTCGGACACCAAAGGCCGGGAAATCCTTGTTCCCTTAGCAAGTGCGACCATTTCCCCAGAAAGTGACGCCGAATCGGAGCGTGCTTCCATCCATCAGAAATGCCTCCCTCATCACCGACTCCGGGCAGTTATCAGCACTCCCGCTCCAGAAACGATTAACCGTCTGCGGACAAAGGTATGCCTAAACGGTCCAAATGATGGCTATGCCACGCTTTGAACTGGGATAACTTCCACGACGCTTTTGTTTAGGAATCGGGGAGGCCCCGAGCCAACTTGTCCCAGGGGCCACGTGTGTACCTCGGCATTTTTGCCCTGATTGCCTTGCACCCTTGCCTCAACCCCGCTGGTACCGACGAAAAATGACCCTAAGGTCAGGACTTTACCCAGGCTTCCCGAGTCAGAAGTCCCCCGGATCTGTCCGCAGGGAGGGCTCAAGTTCCGGAATACGTCTGGGGTCAGGTCACCCGGGGCTAAGAGTACGGCGCGACTTTATTAACATTTTTCTTCCGACAACCATGAAAATTGATGAGAGCCCAGCCAGTGCGGCGGCGCCAACCCACGCCGCCAAGAAGGATAGATCCTGGACAACAATACCGAAGGCGATAGGGCCCACAACGCTGCCAACATACGCACCGCTTTGGGTTATGCCCGTTGCCCTACCCGGCGCATTTGGATGATTTTTAATCACGGCGAAGTTATACAATCCATTCCAACCCCAACCCGCGGCATATCCAACAATTGTCGCTGGAATCAATAACACGGTCGCCTGGAATGAGAACATTACGTAACCGAGTGCCCCGATCCCCACCATTACCGCCGTAACCTTAAAGTGGCCGCCACCCCTCTGATCGGCCCTATGCCCAGAATAAAGTCGGGCTGCTAGGCTCGAGACCGACCCGACGACCACCAGCAATCCTGCATCGCCTGGATTGAAACCTACGTGTACCGCATTCTCCACCAAGTATGCGCCCATTGCATTTGCGGCTCCCGCCCCGAGCGCCATCGCAAAAGCGAGCATCACGAGGGGTGCTACCGAAAAATCCTCAGACGAAGAGAGGGTGTTCGTAGCGCTAACTCGATCCGGCGCACGCCTTGGAACCAATGCCGAGACAATGAATGCTAAAACTGCCGCGAAAAAGTAGGCAAATCTCCATCCAATGGTTAGGGCAACAAGCGGCACGGCTAGGCCGGCGAGGAGGGTCGCCGAAGGAATCGCCGCCTGCTTTATGCCAAATGCAAAGCCTTGCCGAGAAGGCGGAATAGCCCCTGCTACAAACATGTTCACCGAAGGCTGCAGTGCTCCATTGGACAAACCAGCGATTCCCAGAAATACAGCTATCGAAGCAAAGTTCGACGCAAAAAGGGTTATGCCGACAAGATTGATACCAGCAAGCGCAGTGGCGACCTTCATTACGGTTTCACTACCAAACTTCTCGGCCAATCGTCCCGAGGTAAGAGAGGTTACCGTAGCCGAAGCAAAAAATAGTGCAACTAGCATCCCCGTTGCGGCCTTATTGAGGTGCAAAGACGCTCTGATCTGCACTGACAAAGCCCCAGTCAAAAATACTGGGAGCGTTCCGGCGGTAGTTGCCGCTATTGCTAGAGTCACGACTCTTTTTGAAATAACGGCCTTATCTTTTACCACTACCTACCCAACTGAAACCAAACACAGCTAACCAGCAATATCCTAGGGGGTATTGAGCGTCGCCTCAACCTCGCAACGCTTCTCCCCACCCATCAGCGGGAATCCAGGACGACGTGCGGCACCGTTCGCCTAAGTTATTGGCAATCACCAAAGCGAACGGTGCTCTCGAAACTTCAAGGGGCAAATAAACCTAGAAATTTCTAATAAGCATCATACTTTTAGATTCCATAATCGGCATTTGATTTGTAATTATTCTCACAACCCTACGACCGCTACCTGGCCTTTGGTGGCTTCGCTTCACCTTGTGCATAATAAACACCCTGGCCATCCTTATAAGGAGCATCAGTTTGCCACAAGGGGCAAACCTTAAAGACTTGATGCCAGCCCGGCTGGCATGGGCTGGCATCAAGTTCCTTGGGAGGGAGGATCTAAGGGGGCTTCGAACCTCTGCAACTATTCTTAGCGCCAAGTCTCTTAATTAGCTGGGACGATTAGCAAGACTTCCAGAGAAAATCTCAAATGGATTGCAACCCACTCAATCCATACCTTAAAGGTTCTGCCAATCTCCATTGTCCAGCTGAAATCTCGGCTAAGATCTCGGAGGGCCACTTGTAGGCCACGACAGTAGTTACGCAGGTAACTTGATCTTTCTGGAGGCACCAGTTGGCCATGTTGGACGTAAAGGACCTACGGACCTATATCAGGCTTCGCAAGGGCGAAGTTAAGGCTGTAGATGGGGTGTCCTTTTCGATATCTGCCGGAGAAACCCTGGGGCTTGTCGGAGAATCCGGTTGTGGAAAAACCATGACCGGGATGTCAATCATGCGGCTGCTCCCTCCGGGAGGCTACATCGCCGGGGGAAGTGTCAACTTCGACGGCAAAGAGCTCTCAAACGCCAGCGAAAAGGACATGCGAAAGATCCGCGGAAATGATATCGGCATGATATTCCAAGATCCAATGACCTCCTTGAACCCATGTTTAACAATTGGCGACCAAATTGCCGAGACGGTTCGTCTTCATCGCGGAGCGAACCGAAAGGAATCGCTGGATCGAGCCGAAGAGGTACTCAACCTAGTTGGTATGCCGCGGCCAAAAGAACGCCTTAAGGACTATCCTCACCAGCTTTCCGGCGGACTACGCCAGAGAGTGATGATAGCGATGGCTCTTTCCTGTGAACCAAAGTTGCTCATCGCCGACGAGCCGACCACTGCACTTGACGTTACAATTCAAGCGCAGATACTCGCATTGCTAGATCAGCTCAAGACAAAGCTAAACATGGCAATGCTGCTCGTTACGCATGATATGGGAGTAATCGCAGGCAGGGCGGATCGAGTCGTGGTGATGTACGCTGGAAAGGTCGCCGAGGTTGGGTCGACGATGGATCTCTTTGCGAATACACATCATCCCTACACCGAAGCACTTCTCGCTTCAATCCCTGACATTGAAGAAAAATCCGAGGAACACCTTTACTCGATTCCTGGACTACCGCCGGACCTTTCGAACGAACTCGTCGGCTGTCGATTTGCGCCTCGTTGCAGATACGCCACCGACAAGTGCCGGCAAGAGGAGCCAGAACTGTCAACTCCCCCGGGATACCTCCACGCATTTTCGTGCTTCTTCCCGGTCGGAAATAAAGGTGAGGCCATCGTCCCAGAGTCCCTCGCTCCCTCGGTTCCCGCTCAAGCAAAGCAGAGCATCGTGCAAAATGAAGCCTCTCGAACCCCCCTGATGACCCTCTCGCATGTGTCGAAGGAGTATCCAGTTACCAAGGGAATGGTCCTTCAGCGCAAGGTCGGGACCCTAAAGGCAGTGAGCGACATGAACCTCATGGTCTACAAGGGTGACACCCTGGGCTTGGTCGGCGAGTCAGGTTGTGGAAAGACCACGACTGGTTCGATGATGGTCGCACTTGAAAAGCCGACCGAGGGCTCCATTACCTTTGAAGGGAAAGACCTCGCCGCTCTATCTAGAAGCGCGCTAAGGGCAGAACGTAAGCATTTGCAGCTGATGTTCCAGGATCCATACGCCTCCCTAGACCCAAGAATGAGGGTCAAGACCATTCTCGAAGAACCCCTCCGAATCAACTCCACCGGCACGGCTCGTGAACGTACGGCAAGAATTTCCCAGCTGCTGAAGGAAGTAGGGCTGTCAGACAAGTCGATGGATCGTTATCCACACGAATTCTCTGGAGGTCAGCGACAACGAATTGGCCTTGCAAGGGCACTGGCCCTAAACCCGAAGCTAATAGTTGCTGACGAACCAGTATCCGCCCTCGACGTCTCTATCCGCTCTCAAGTCCTTAATCTAATGAAGGATCTGCAGGACCTCCATAATCTGACTTATGTGGTTATATCCCACGACCTTTCCGTCGTACGTTACCTGGCAGACAGAGTCGGCGTCATGTATCTTGGGAAACTCGTCGAAATCGGAGACAGCGATAGCATCTATAACCGCTCGGCCCACCCTTATACCAAAGCTCTACTCAGTGCCGTACCCGTCGCCAAGCCGGAAATTGAGAAGACTAAAAAGAGGGAGATCGTCCGGGGAGAAATACCTTCGGCAATCCATCCACCCTCTGGTTGCAGATTCCGGACCAGGTGCCCCTTTGTCCAGGAAATTTGCGCAGAGCAAGAGCCGCCGATGCAGGACTTTG
>JAKCBW010000090.1 GCA_021842145.1 Actinomycetes bacterium | reverse complement strand
CTTTTGATCGTGTAACCCATAATTCTCAGAGATCACCGTGTCGACGGTCTGCGTCATTATTCTTACCCCCGTCCCACCGCCAACCCACCCATGGCGAACAGATGAGTTAAATGTCGGTCAAGGTTTCCCTATCTTTAGTTAAAAACACAACTTATCGGTGGCTACAAGCTGATTTGTAATCGGTGGGCGGTGATGTGGAGCGGTGGTCGATAGCCTACTTCTTATCAAAAGAGGCAAATCCGGCAGACATTGAAATGCAAAGTAACCAGCCACCACCTGCGCTGTGCCGAGGAGTGGGCCTTGTTTGATAGGCGCCTACCTATAGGTGAAAATGGCCAAAAACATGGGTACAGACAGCTGTGTCGAGGTCACTTGATCAGTTTGATGACGTTGAACATTGGCAGATAAAGCGAAATCACCATGGAGCCGACAACGCTTCCTAATACCACGATAAGGATAGGCTCGAGTAGCGAGGACAATGATCCGACTAGCGCTTCAACTTCCTGCTCGTAGAATGTACCTACCTTGTCTAACATGTCGTCCACGGCACCGGACTCTTCTCCGACCGCTACCATCTGCGTTACCATCGGCGGAAAGATTGGGTGGGTGGCCATTCTTGTAGACATCGGTTCGCCAAATCTCACGCCGACCTGCATGTCGGTGACCGCTTCGGCTACGACGACGTTCCCGGAGGCTTCCTTGGTGATTTCAAGCGCTTCCAGGATCGGGACCCCGGAATGCAGAAGGGTCGAGAGTGTCTTTGAGAACCTAACCATCGATGACTTTCGGGCGAGTCGCCCAAAAATAGGAACCCTTAGAATCAGCCGATCCAAGATGTCCCTTCCCCTCTTCGAACGGGCAAATCGTACGAAGCCGTAGGCGACACCGGCGTAGAAGACGATTAGCAGGGGAGCGAAGGTGACGGCAATATGTGAGACATCGAGGAGGATTCGTGTTGGAAGTGGAAGGGTCCCATGAAGGGTGGCAAAGATTTTCTGAAAGGTAGGTACTACAAAAAGCAGCATCGCCGTGAGTATGACTAGCACGAGTATTAAGACCGCTATTGGGTAGGTCATTGCGGACTTTATCTTACGCTTCAGTTCGACCTGCTTTTCAAGACTGGTCGCCAGACGGAGCAGTACGTCGTCTAATGCACCACCTGTTTCGCCAGATCGGACCATGGCGACGAATAGCCTATCAAAGGTTTTTGGGTGACGTATCAAAGCCCCGGAGAAGGATTGGCCGCGTTCAATGTCTAGCCGCACTTCGTTAATGATTTTTGCGAGGGGCTTGGATTCAGTCTGCGACGCCAAGATGGAAAGCGCTCGAAGGAGTGTCATACCAGAATTGACCATCGTGGCGAGCTGTCGACACATGATCGAAACGTCTTTATCCTTGACCTTGCCTGAAAGGAAAGGTATGTTGATTTCGGTATTTAGCCCTGTAGTGCGCTCTTGCACGACAGAAACCGGGAGATAGCCCATCTCTCTTAGCCTGGAAACGACGAGTTCTCGACTTTCTGCTTCGAGTTTCCCGCTGGTAATCTTTCCAGACTTTTCCCGGGCCCTGTAGGTATACGTATCTGGCATTTCTTATCTACTCCCCGCTAGCAGTCTCTTTAGGTCCTCTGGATTGGAGCTTGCGGAAAATGCCGTGGCTTGGGTTATCTTCCCGGCCTTTACCAACGCTGCAAGGGAACTATCCATGGTCATCATTCCATATTGGCCACCAGCCTGCATAGAGGAGTAGATCTGGTGCACTTTTGCCTCTCTTATCAGGTTTCGCACCGCAGGTGTTGCCACCAGGACCTCGCAAGCTAGCACCCTTCCCGTCCCTTGGGCATTGGGTAGGAGTTGCTGGGTGACGATTGCTTGAACGGTGCTTGCGAGCTGCACCCGAATCTGCTGCTGCTGGTAGGGGGGGAAGACGTCGACAATTCTGTCTATCGCTTGCGGGGCGTCTTGGGTGTGCAAGCTTGCGAGCACAAAGTGACCGGTTTCTGCCGCTGTGATGGCCGAGGAAATTGTCTCCAGATCCCTCATTTCACCTACCAGTATTACATCAGGGTCTTGCCTCAGGACGTGCCTCAGGGCGTTTCCGAAGCCTTTTGTGTCCGCACCAACCTCACGTTGGTTTACAACGGCGAGCTTGTGTCGATACAGATACTCGATCGGATCCTCGATGGTGACGATGTGACACTTTCTTGTGGAGTTCACCCGATCTAATATCGCAGCGAGGGTAGTTGACTTTCCTGATCCCGTCGGTCCGGTAGCAAGTACCAGTCCCCTCGGGATGGTGGTCAACTTTTCGACGATCGGTGGTAGGCCAAGGGTTTCTAATCCCGGGATTTCGAAAGGGATATATCGGAAAACTGCACCCACCGAGCCACGCTGCTGCATAATGTTGAACCTGAATCGACCGACTTCGGGGACAGAATAAGAACCGTCGAGCTCCAGGTCCTCCTCGAAGCGCTCCCTTTGTCTCTGGGTGAGCATTGTGTAGATGAGTTCCCTTAGCCGCCTAGCGTCAATTCGTTCATGGTTGGGGATCTGCAGAAGTTCGCCATTTACCCTGACGGTAGGTATCAACCCGGCGCTTAGGTGCAGGTCGGATCCACCCGCCTCTACCAGTATCTGCAGCAGTGCGCTTATGCTGACCTTTTCCCGTAGGAGGGAGGACGTTTCAGATGATGAATTAGTGCTCGGTGCTGATTTGGTAGTTATCTGGGGATCACTCATCATCTGTCCTTCTTGAATCGGGCACATCCACTACGACACCCAGTTTACGAAACAACTCGGAGAATTTCCTCGAGCGAGGTATTTCCCAATGCGACGTGGTAAAGGCCGACATCCTTCATTGTCTGCATATTTGATGATTTCGCCAACTGTCTTATTGTGTCTGTTCTAGCACCTTCAGCGATGGCGTGCTCAATTTCTTCACTGATTATGAGGACTTCGTGCAGACCAAACCTTCCCAGGAATCCGGTTCCAGCACATCGGGGACATCCCCCGGCCTTAAATGCCTTTTCAGGAGGGGGAATCTTGTCTTCTGGCCAACGCGCCGATCGCAGCTCCGAAAGTGTAGGGGTATAGGCCACTTTGCAATTATCGCACAGCTTTCTTGTCAGGCGCTGGGCGACTATACAGTCCAAAGAAGAGGCGATTAGATACGGAGCAATTCCCATTTCCGCCAACCTCGAAGGTGTCGAAACCGAGTCGTTGGTGTGGACACTGGAAAGTACCAAGTGGCCAGTTAGGGCGGCTTCAATTGCAATAATTGCCGTTTCTTGGTCTCGAATTTCCCCGACAAGTATGATGTCTGGGTCCGAGCGCAGAATTGACCTTAGGGCGGATGCAAATGTCAATCCGGCTTTAGTATTTACCTGAACCTGCGTGACGCCAGGAAGGCGATATTCGACGGGATCCTCGACGGTTATTAGGTTTCTTGATTCATGATTGATCTGATTCAGGGTTGCATAAAGAGTTGTCGATTTGCCAGATCCGGTAGGTCCGGTAACCAAAATTGTCCCGTAGGGCCTCCGGAAGCATGCCTCATACTGATCGAGGGTCTCTTTCATAAATCCGAGTTGACCAAGCTCCAAGAGGGCGGTCGACTTATCTAGGATTCGAATGACTATTTTCTCTCCGGCCACCGTTGGCATGGTGGCAATACGCATATCAACGGTTTGGCCGGCCAAGGTTCCCGACATTCGCCCGTCTTGGGGTATACGCCTTTCAGCGATGTTTAGGTTGGCCATAATCTTGAGCCTCGAAACGATGCCCGAGAGTAGGACCTTTGGGAACCTGTTTACCTCGTGTAGAACCCCGTCGATCCTGAGTCGAATTCTGACTTCATCTTCGCCTGGTTCGATGTGGATGTCCGATGCGCGTTGCTGCACCGCCTGGGCGAGGGTAATGTTGACGAGTTTTACTATCGGAGCGTCTTCGATAACGTCCACTGTCAGGGTGGAGGTATCCGTGTCGGCAACTTGGTCAGCAGCTGCCTGCGAAGTTGCGTCAAGCGCATCATCAAAGCGGACAGACCGTTCGATAGTTTGGATCAGGTCAGACCTGGTAGCTATCACAACGATCAGTTCACGTTGGGTGATCGTTCGTACGTCATCCAGGGCGACTAGGTCCGATGAGTCCGCCATTGCGACAACTAGTTTCGAGTCTTTCCATGCGATTGGTAGGATCTCATGCTTCTTTGCTAGCTGGTTGGGTATAGCGGATACCGCAGTTGGATCGAGATTGATTCGAGATAGATCCACGAGTTCGAGACCGAGACGTTTTGCCATTATCTCGGCCATGGTCCGTTCGTCTACTAGCTTGCGGGCGACCAACACACGATTCAGTGAGACCTGTGTGGCCCTAGCCTCCTCTACCGCCGCCTTCATCTGATCTTCTGAAACTAATCCTGCGGCAATTATTGCCCTACCCAGAGGCGAAATGAAGTTCCCGGATGGCGCGACCCGTCTATTAGCGCCGTTCTGGCCCTGTGCCGGTTGTGGATAAGTCGTGGTCACTGGTCTTTTATCGGCCATGGTTACCCGTTACTTCAGTAAGTTTTCTCACGATTTTGCAGTTCAGTTTCGTAAAGACGCCACAAAGCCTGTCCACCTGCACCGATCCGGGCTTTTCGGGTCAGAGCTTGTGCCAAATCTAAATGCAAAACTCAGGCACCTATCGGACATTTTCGACGGTCAAGTTAATTGTCACAATCAAAGCCAACTCCCGACTAGCTGCCGTTTTGTTAGTTGTTTAGTCTACTGAGGATTTGGGAGTCGATGGTTTTTCGACGCGCATATTTTGCTGCTTCGTCATTGTCAGTAGATATATCGGGCGCCATAAGCACTGGCCTAGCAGCAGCCATCTAGCTCCTGCCGCCCAGGTCATCAAAAACTAAGGACTCGATTACTCTGACACAAACCCCGAGAGACCGGCCTCCGAGTCCACGAATGCATGCTCCCTTAGGGGAACCTGCTTCACGAAGATGGAAAGGACAAATGATACTGCGGCGATTGGAACCGCAATCAGAAAAACGGTGTCGATTGAATGGGAAAAGGCAAGTATGAATCCGTGCCTGATCGGAGTGGGCAGTTTGTCTAGAGCAGAAGGACTTATTGCAATGCTTTGGCCCTTGATGAGGCTGAAGGCGGCTGGGGGCAGGTATCTGTGGAGGTTTGTACTGAGGCGAGCATTGAATATTGCTCCGTAGACCGCGACCCCAAACGATCCTCCAATCGACCTGAAAAAAGTGGCCGCTGAAGTAGCGGTTCCAAGGTACTCGTACGGGACCGCATTCTGTACTGCCACGACTAGGACCTGCATTACCGCGCCGAGTCCTAGGCCGAGAACAAACATGAACACCGACGCTACGAAGAGGCTGGTGGTCGCCGTCATCATGGAAAGCAGAAATAGACCAATGGACATCAGAAGGGTACCAATAATCGGGTAGATCTTGTATCGTCCATGTTTCGTGATCAATAGTCCGGTAGTAATAGAGGTCCCCACGACCCCGAGCATCAAAGGAAGTAGCTCGAGCCCAGACATGGTCGGCGAGGCTCCGAAAACGGTCTGCAGAAATGTCGGTAAGAAGATAATGGCGCCGAACATTGAGAAACCGACTATGAATCCCATCGAGGACGTAACGGTAAAAATAGCGTTTTTGAAAAGGCCGAGCGGAAGGAGGGGTTCTGATGCTACCCGCTCTACTAAGACGAATATCACTAGTAAAACCGCGCTAAACGCACTGAGCAGAATTATCGTCGGCGACTTCCAAGGATAGGTACTTCCTCCCCACGTAGTGACGAGGATGATAATGGTTACTGCGACGCCCAACAGTGCAGATCCTAAGTAATCGATCTTATGAGTTCGACGCTGAACCGGCAGGTGAAGGACGGTGGCGATAACTGCGAGTGCGACGACACCGATGGGAATGTTAATGTAGAAAACCCATCTCCAACTCAGGTTGTCGGTGAAAAATCCGCCGAGCAGCGGGCCTGCTATTGAGGCGAGCCCAAAAACCGCACCGAAAAGTCCCTGGTATTTACCCCGCTCTCGGGGTGAAACTATGTCACCAATAATGGACTGCGACCCTACGATTAAACCCCCACCTCCGATTCCCTGCAACGCTCGGAAGGCAATCAGCTGAGCCATAGAGTGTGAGATTCCAGAAAGCGCTGATCCCAAAAGGAATATGACAATGGAAGCTTGGAATAGCTTTTTTCGACCATAAAGGTCACCCAATTTGCCCCAAAGGGGAGTTGAGATGGTCGACGTTATTAAGTAGGCGGTAACTACCCAGGAGAGGTGGTTGAGCCCGCCTAGGTCTCCGGCGATTGTTGGAAGGGCAGTTGCGACGATGGTCTGGTCGAGTGCCGACAGCAGCATTGCCAACATTAATGCAACGATGGCCATGAATACGGTGCGGTCTCGCGTGGACGAGCCGGATTCAAGCGCAGAGGCCGGTTCTACTGACATTGCTGCCCCTTGTCATTAGGTTGAGTCACGTACGTGCGATCTTAAGTAGTTAATAGAATCAATGCTGTATCTTTGTGAGACAGCATAGTCTCAGGACTAGTAAAATCGGTTTGGGTGATGCAGGTTGATTCAAAAAGGTGGAGCCGAATCGGGCGGGTGTGGTCCTGAGAAGCCCGCTAAGCGCGTCTCAGCAATGAAGAACCTCGCTGTAGAAGCTATCCTTCAGGCCACCGCCGAGGTCTTTTCTATTCGTGGGGAAAATGCTTCAATGGCTGAAATTGCGGAGGTATCGGGGGTGGCGAGGGCCACGCTCTATCGTTACTTTCCAAACCGGGAGCGCTTGCTCGATTCTCTCATG
>JAKCBW010000089.1 GCA_021842145.1 Actinomycetes bacterium | reverse complement strand
CCGTGATGGTCGTCCGGGCTGGTTTCAACCCGGCTGGTGTTGATGGCATAAGACCTTGGGTGTCCGCTGGGCACTCAGGCTGCCTGAGCCAGGAATCCCCCGGCTTTAGCCGTGGGGAGGTTTCAAGTCGTTTATCTGGCGTGCGATGCCGTTACCAAGCAATTCACCGCGACCAAGCAAATTACAGTGACCAATCAAAGCAGTAGTGTACGAGTCGAGAAAGTGCTTTGAGGGATAGTCGCCAATCTTGTGGTTCGCTTCGGCTGGCAAATCGAGCTCTTCCACTTACTTTCGGGCTTTAGGTAGCTTTCGCAACCAATAGTAGCAATGAAGATTGCCGCAGTGAACTGCGATCATTTAGGGAGTTTTGTGTTGATTTCGGGGATTCCGACACTGTTTGTACTTCAAGGTAGACCGAAGGAAAATCTGTGTTTTGTTGTTTGTTTTGTGGTTTGCTTTATGGGAGTTCCTGAAGGATTATCAAGGTCAGGTCTTGGCGGAAATGATTACCTATAGTCCTATTAGCGGTAGATTAGGAAAATCACTATCACATCAGGCTCCGCAGATTCGAGCGGATAGGCACCTACTGGGTGGACGAAGACCCCCGTCCTAGGTATTCAACCGATTGTGTTGCAAAAGCCAGTCATCAAAAGCAGTTGCCACGATGCGTTCGCCATTTAGTTTTTCGGCCAATTTTGAGCAAAGGAATATAATTGGTCGATCCATAATCTTAGGAGATAACAGTTTTGCATCTAATTCCGGTGGAATGTCTTTGGGAATCATTCCGGTTCTGGTGGCACCGCCAGGCAGAAGCATATTTACCGTGACAGGAGTTCCAGCGAGATCTTGGGCCATAATGTAGCTCAGCGATTCTGCTGCAGCTCTGGACGGACCATACGGGACAAACCCACTTCTTTTCATGGTCTCATGATTCATGGAAATATTAATTATCCGGCCGCGGCCCTGTTGTAGCAGGCGCGGGGTGAATTGCGAAGCGACCAGAAAGTAACCGATGAGGTTGGTATCGATAACGTCTTGGAACCTATCCGGACTGACTTCATAAAATGGCATGGGGTTTGTCAGAAAGGATGGGTTGACGCTGATCATGCCTATGCCGGCATTATTTACTAGAACATCTACTGAACCGAGTTTATCAAATACCTCATCAGCTGCGCTTTTGACTGATTCAAGGTCTCGAACATCTAGCGGCAGGCGGTGAGCGTCAAGGTTCTCATGACGACGATAATCCACTATTTCATCCAGGCGTTTGGAAGGTCGGGCGGCCATTGCGACGGTTGCTCCAGCACTAAGAAGAGCGTCAGCCATCGCGAGTCCCAGGCCACTGCTGGCCCCAGTAATTACTACTCGTACGCCACTCAATTCACCCACTTTCGCAAGCCTATACGGGTTTTCTCATGGGGGACTTCTTCCGGAAATGCTCCATCGAGCTGTACATTTGGATATGTGGCTCTCTACTGCGCCGCCAGGGTCTGATTATTTGCTCAAAAGGCCCAAGGTGGTTAATTGATTTCGCAGACTGGCACGCCGCGCCGGGTTTCTGTACGCGTGCAATTTTGCTTGACGAGGTGCCGTCCGAAAATGGTCCGGATTCTTCATCAAGCGCACCAACGCCGGAGGTGTTTTGCGATTCACCAGATCCCCGCCCAACGAGACTACGCCCGCTAGCTGTGATATGCCAGCACTGAAGGCTCTGCAATTTTGAGGTGACCAGAATCGGAACAGTAGTGGGTGTGAGAGAGTGTTGATTACACGTCAGCAGCTGAGAGGAATCCCCGAAAGCACATCCAAAGCGAGCTCATGAGATTGAGAACGTAAAAACATTTGAAATCGAGCAGCTTGTCGTGGTCCTGGTGTCGGCAACTCCGACCGTCGCTTCAACGGGATCTACCGAATGTTGGTACCGAAAGTTCCTATGACCTCAGGTGGCATCTTGCCAAACCGCCTTCTCGTCCCGCTGCTGGGTGATCATCGGGGCTCGTCCAGTAGCGGGTTTGTAGCGGGTGCGCTTTTATTTTCGGATGACACCAGATCTCAAAATAGAGTTGATCTGCGGTGTTTCGGTGGACCTTGAGGGACACAATAAGAACCGAAAGGATTCCAAATAGTGGACTCTTCGTCCGTTGGTGAGTAATTTGCCCACTTGAACCGCCTGGGCGGTAGACGCCCTCGAGCGTGGTATTCGAGCTTGTAGCAATTTGTCGCACAATGTGCTACACTTTCTTCATGACGAAGACCATCGCTCAACGTGAACTGCGCAATGACAACGCCAAAGTCATCGATGAGGTGGTCGCTGGAGAGAGCTTCGTTGTAACCCGCAATGGCGTCCCAGTAGCTGAATTACTCCCTCTTCGTGCGCTACGACGCACCGTGGTCCCGAAATCCAGCATCGCAAATTTCATCAATACTGGGCTTGGTATCGATGCGAAGCTCTTTCGGGCCGATCTCGACAACCTCATCAATCAAGATCTCTAGATGACCACGGGGTTACTTGACACTTCAGTCGTCATTGACTGGGATGATCCATCGGTCCAAACAGCTCTGCCAGAGGAGATCGCCGTCAGCGCGATCACGCTTGCCGAATTGGCCGCCGGTCCAATTCTGGCATCCACGGTCACCGAGCAATCAATTCGTCAGGCGCGCCTGCAGCAAACTGAAGCAACCTTCGAGCCAATCCCATTCGACGCAGCCGCTGCGCGAAGTTTTGGCCAGATTGTTGCTGCCGTTGCGAGTACCGGTCGCACGCATCGATCGCGAATGGCGGACCTACTCATCGCCGCAATCGCTCACGCCAATGGCCTAGAACTCTATACGCGCAACCCAGGCGACTTCGTCGGCCTCGAGGAACTGATTCACGTTATTACCGTCTGAGTGACGCGACATGCGACCAAGTTGACTGCCTGGACGGTGGTGAACTTCATAAAGAAAATCGCACCGGTGCCTGTGCAATCAGACCCGGTTCTTCTTCTGCTTCGAAGTGGAGGTGATGGGACTCGAACCCACGACCTTTTGACTGCCAGTCTTTACCGAACGGTAAGTTACAGTTGAGTTGGGGACATTTCAGCAGCGTAGAGGCTATGAGCCTAATAGCGATTTGAACCGACCAGGGGTATTAATTGTTTACTGTAGCGGGTTTGTAGCGGGTTTTTTGGGGCAAAATTGGGAGGGGATCGCTGGCGCTGACCCAATTTAGTGATATGGTGTTGAACGTGATAGAGTCCCAGCCCGAGAGCGACCAAGAGTCGCAGTCGATAAGCAGGGTTTCTGTCTTCCCCTTGATTCCTATGCCTCATTTGGATCTCGGCATAAAGCCATTGGCGATAGGCGGGGTGTTGGCGCAGATGATGAAGCCCTCCCTTGCGATTTCTTCCGCCTTCTCTGAAATGACTCGCTTCCCAGCGATTTCTTCCGCCTTCTCTGAAATGACTCGCTTCCCAGCGATTTCTTCCGCCTTCTCTGAAATGACCCAGTTTCCGGGGACGTTTGCCGTCTTCTCTGAGACCAATGCTCACCTTGAAGCTTTCAAAGAGGTGATGGAGAAGCTTAGGCGGACACCGGAAGAGATTGCAGAGGGCGAACGGAATATTGAATTAGCAACTTGCCTCATGAACCTGATCCAGAAGAATCATTGGCTGAATTTAGGTGCAAGGTATTTTCGGATCCTGGACAGATTGAAACATACTGATGTTCAAAATACAGACGAGTTCGAGAGTCTGAGTGAAGCACTCGAAGCACTCGAGGCCGCTATGGCGATAGAGCAACTCGAATTGACCCTGAAAGCAATTGCAGATGCAACTGAACCCCTAATTCAAGACGACGAATTCAGCGAATATGCAAACGTAGTTGATTTGATTCCACCACCTCCCCACATCGTCGCAAAGAGTTCGCCGCTGGCTCCGCATCAGCCGACCATTGCCGCCTAGGGCGGTTCTTAGCCGACAACCAAAGGTCTCAACTTCAAAGGAGACAGCCGTCTCTACCTGAGGAAGTCAACCGCCCGCCGAGTCCGTAAAACTCGAGGCGGCTAAAGAAATTATGGCCATAAATGGCGACATCCTAGATTCGAAGGAAGCGGCGCAGCTGCTGAATCTAAGAAATAGTAAGTGTGTCGAACGCCTAGCTCGAATGGGCGATATCCCGGCATGCAAGATTGGTAAGCGGTGGTTCTACTCCAAGTCGGCCCTTGAGGGCCTTGTGAGTAGTGGAGGGGCAAGATGAAAGCCCCCGGCAACCCAACCGAGGGCACTTATCTAGAGTACCCTCAAACCCTTATTGATAGTTCCACTTTGCTTCGTAAGTCTCGATCTCCGGAGGCACGCCGGTTTGAGGCGATGACCCAACGCTCTGACCGGTGGTTTCAGGCAAACGAGGCTTTCAAAGAGGGCAATGGCGATCTCGCCTTGCGAAGGTTAGCAGCCGTAGTAGGGTCGAATTTCCCTGGCGACGTAGCTAGTCAACTTGCCGTCAGTCTTTGGGGAGAGGTGGACGAGTGACACTGACAACCCAAGACTTGATGAGTCGGTTGCAAGGGGACGGTCGAGGCGGCAAATACCTTTGTCCTGCTCATGAGGATAGGAACCCTTCCCTTCACGTCAAAGAAGGAACAAATGGGCCGGTGATCCACTGTTTCGCTGGCTGCGAACCGCTTGCGGTTCTAGAGGCCTTAGGTCTGACCTGGAAGGACTTCCATTCAACGCCTGAAGCCTCAACGGGCCTTGAGGCATTGGTTTACTACACCTATAAGAACGAAAAGGGCGATCCGCTCTACCGCAAAGTTCGTAGAGCTGGTAAGCGGTTCCACCTTGAGCACTTAGCTAACGGGAAGTGGATCCCTGGACGAGGGCCGGCACCAAGTGTCCCTTATCGGCTTCCCGAGTTGACAGATGCTATCGAGAGGCAATCCATGATCTTTTTTGTCGAAGGTGAAAAGGATTGTGAGCGGCTCGCCAGCCTAGGTTTTTGTGCAACCACCTCAGGTGCTGCGAGTTCTTGGGAGAGTGGCTTGGCTAGGCACTTTGTGGATGCCTTAGTAGTCATGATCCCTGATAACGACCCGGCGGGTTATAACTATGCCTATCAGGTCGCCAGCGATCTAGTCGGAGTTGTATCGGAACTCGCCCTCCTGAAGCTTCCAGGCTTGCCAGATAAGGGGGACGTGAGCGATTACCTCCTCGGCCATACTCTCGATGACCTCAACTGTCTATTCGAGTCTGATGAGTACCTCAGGGTTCTTGACTCCAAGGATGCAATTAGCCGAGAACTGACCTGGAAAGACCCAGCTGAAGTGCTGGAAACGCCAGGTATCAACTTTGCCGAGTTGCTTAGCGATAACGCTCCAAGGCGTGAAATGCTCTTTGATCCGATTATCCCTTCAGGGAGTGACGTAGTTCTTTACGCTGCTCCCAAGCAAGGGAAGTCGCTCTTTGTCTTGGAAGTGGCGATCACTGTTGCCTTGGGCGAGGAGCGTATGGGTCAGCTCCCTAGGGGGCCTCAGGTGGTCATCTATGTCGATCACGAGAACTCCCTCGGTGACATTCGTGAGCGTCTTGAGGACTTCGGGTTTTCATCTAGCGACTCTCGGCTGGATGTATTGCAGAGCCACCTCATCTACTTGCACTTCCCACCTGCTCCCCCTTTGGATAGCGAAAAAGGTGGGCAATGGGCTAAGGAGTTGGTCGAGCGACATAACCCTGTTTTGTTCATTATCGACACGGTGGCAAGGGCAGTAGAAGGCGAAGAGAACTCGGCCGACACCTACCGGCTGTTTCATCGTCACGCCCTTCGAGAGCTCAAGGCTCGAGGCGTAGCCGTAATACGGATAGACCATTCCGGCAAGGATGTCGAGAAGGGGATAAGGGGGACCTCAGATAAAGCAGGAAGCGCAGATCTGGTCTATTTGCTAGTGGCTGATGGTCCTAGGGTGAGTCTTCGCTCAAAGGCTAAGCGGATCCCTTGGGTCGCTGATGAGGTGAACTACACCAAGCTCTTCTCACCGCTTCGTCACGTTGCAGATACTCGTCCGCATAGTGCTGCAGGCATCGAGCTAGCAAAGATTCTTGACCGCCTTGACCTACCACTGGATGCGTCTAGGCGGACGGTGATCGACTCGTTAAAGGCCGCTGGCTTTACATCGAAAAGAGGTGTTGTAATCGATGAGGCGCAAAAAATTCGAAGGCAAGAAGCCAATCGGTTAGGCCGCTCAGCCTTCGTGAATTCCGCTAATTCGGATCGGGACAAACCCCCGGACAAGCCTTCAGTCGGTCTTTGGGACAAAGAAGCGGACAAGGGCGGACAAGGTTTTTCAGATGAGACAAAAAGGTCATCTGAACAGGGTGAATCTATCAGGACAAGAAACGGGACAAATTCGGACAAGTTACCGCCGCAGATCGGGACAAAGTCCCCCCCCCTAAGGGGGGACTTGTCCCAAGCGCACCAGTCGGTGGCCTTAGGAGTATCCAATGATTCATAACTTTCGAGGTCTTCTTGTACCGCCGTCCCAAGTCCCAAAGCACTGCAGTTGCCAGATGCAAGGTGTCTCGGGGATCGGTTGGGTTAGAGCATGAGTTCGAATCCATCTAGGCCAATATTGCGACGAGAGGCACGCAAGATAATCCGTACCGCACTTAGGCAACCACCGGTGCTAATCCAAGAGTTACCGGGTGCCGAGTTGTGGGGTAGAGGGCAGATCCTTTTTGTTTTGCCGGTCATCGAAGATCGATACGGCGATGATCTCAAAGAGGCACTTGCCAGACGGAGAACTGCGGCATTAACGGGCCGGTGTCCCTGTGGTGCTCGTCAACGGGTCAAGGGTGTTTCGTCAATCGAACTTCAGCACCTTGGCGATTGTCCACGGCCTTTTCATAGTCGAACCCGAAAGGCTGCAGCCTGCGGCTTCGTAACTCGATTGGCGTATTTCGTATAGAGGTGGTAGTTATGGTGGATGCGAGATACGTGGTTTACAGGACTGGACGTCGCCCCGATTAGAGCTGGCGACGGGGTTCGGT
>JAKCBW010000088.1 GCA_021842145.1 Actinomycetes bacterium | reverse complement strand
GTCAACCGAAGTCGCCAGGCCAGCCCGGTGCAACTTTGAGCTAAAAAGTGCGGCTAAAGTTGCCAGGTCGTATTGGCCATAGGACATTACCCAGTTCCTCGAAGAGTCGATTCGACAATGTCGAGGTCCTCCCTGTACTTGATCAGAGATCCCCATGCAACCGGTGCCTTTTGATCCTCAATTGAATCGACACCCAGGAGTACCAGAGCCCTTACCCAGTCGATGGTCTCGGCAATCCCCGGCGGTTTTTGTAGGTGGTTAATTTCCCTGATCCTGTTGACTGTGGCGGCACTCTGAGAAAGGAGGGTTTTTGAAGCTTCTGGAACGTGACGACGGAGGATCGAAATTGTCGTCTCTATGTCGGGGTAGGAAATCCAGTGGTAGATGCATCGTCTTTTGAGTGCATCGTGAAGGTCCCTCGTACGATTGGAGGTCAAGATCACCACCGGCGGGCGGTCAGAACCGAATGTTCCCAGTTCGGGGATGGTGATCGTTGACTCACCGAGAAGCTCTAGCAAGAATGCCTCGAACTCGTCGTCTGATCGATCTACCTCATCGACCAGTAGTACCGAACTCATCTCACCCTTGTGGCGCAACGCCTTGAGCAGAGGCCTTTCTATAAGAAACTCCTCTGTAAAGAGATCGTGCTCTTCGAGGTGGTGTTTTTCGGTCTCTGCAATGCGGATAGCCAGCAGTTGTTTTGGGTAGTTCCATTCATATACGGCTTCAGAAAGGTCGATCCCTTCGTAACACTGCAGTCGGATGAGGTCAGTATTCAAGACTCGTGCAAATACTTTGGCCGCCTCGGTCTTTCCTACGCCAGGTTCACCCTCTAGTAGCAGTGGTTGATTTAGCTTCAATGCGCAAAACAGCGCCATCGCGAGGCCAGCAGAGGCGACATAATTGGCCTTCTCCATCGCTATTCGGAGGGATTCGATGTCCGAGAAGGTCTCCCTTTGTCCTGTCACGGTTCTCGGTTTAGATAGCTCTGCGGGTTGGCGGCGAACGCTTTTTTACAACCCGTGCCGCAGAAGTAGTAGGGTCGTCCATCGAATTCCAGCTGCAATGAGCCCTCTACCATTGCGACTTCCATTGCGCAGACCGGATCGATTGCCACCTTGGGGACCTGTTCGATCGGAGAGTCCTCATCGCTTTTTGTCGCGGTGCTCGATGGCCTCGTCGAAATTACCTCCGCTATGATCGATATGGCCACCTCGCTCGGCGTTTTTGCCCCTATGTCCAGTCCCGCAGGCGTACGTACGAGCTTTTTTAGATCGCCGCCGATGGCGAGACTAGAAAGTACTGCGGCCCCTCGCTTGTGCGAGGCGACCAGTGCTATGTACCGGACACCCTTGGCGATTGCCATCTCTAGCCACTGCTCCTCGTCGGATCCGTGACTCGCAATGATTACAGCATCGGCATCACTCGGTATTTCTGAGCCAGAGACAAGTTCTCTAACCTCGAACCCTACCAAGGGAGCGATCTCAGCTAAAGCGAGAGCAATCGGGGCCTTTCCGAGCAGCAACATCAGCGGTTGAGGCACGGATGGCTCGAGGAATATCTCGATGGTTCCACCTGAAAGACAGGGGTTGGAAACGCTGACTTCGCCGGGTCGAGCTTCGTACCTTTCTGGTCCATCTCCCGGCGTGATCAGCAGAGTGGTGGCCTTCTCTGCCCGCAACGCCTTGAGGGATTCATTCCTTACGCTCGATTCCGCACATGATCCACCGACGAAACCCTCGATTGTTCCGTCGGCAAGGATAACCGCACAGTCACCGGGCTTTGCGCTCGTCGGCTTCTCGGCCCGCACCACGGTAGCCCATACATAGGGGAGCCTTCTACTTTGTAGGTCCGAGGCCCGATTCAGTAGGTCGAGTTTGCTCACTTTATCGCCAGGTCCGTGCGCATTGGCCTACCCTGCATTGCCCGCCACACCTGGGCCGGGGTTAGCGGCATATCGGCGTGTTTGACCCCGAACGGTTTTAGCGCGTCGAGGACGGCGTTCACTACGGCCGGCGGCGACCCTACAGTAGCCGATTCGCCGACGCCCTTGAGGCCTAGGGGGTGGTGCGGTGACGGCGTCACTGTTTCCCCAGTCTCCCAAGAAGGGCACTCCAACGAAGTGGGTAGTAGGTAGTCCATAAAGGATCCGCCAAGGCAGTTTCCGTCTTCATCGAAGGCGATCGATTCCATCAGCGCCATTCCGACTCCATCGGCGAGGCCCCCATGCACCTGACCCTCTACGATCATCGGATTGATCCTCGGCCCACAATCGTCGACGGCAATGAACCTGCGCACTTTTACCTTGCCAGTTCCCCGATCGACGTCGACGACACAAATGTACGCGCCGAAGGGAAAGGTGAGGTTGGGCGGGTCGTAGACACAGCTAGCGTCGAGATGTCCTTCGATTCCGTCGGGTAGCTCCAGGCTCGCATGGGCCGCAAGGGCGATCTCCGCTATGGTCTTTCCGGCTGAAGGATCCCCCTTTACCTGCCACCTACCTAGGTTCCACTCCAGGTCTTCTGGGGCGCACTCCAGCATTGCCGAGGCTATCAGGCGCGCTTTTTCAACGATTCTCTTGGAAGCTACCGCCGCCGCCGCCCCCGATACCGGGGTGGAGCGAGACCCATAAGTTCCCAGTCCAAATGGCGTATTATCCGTGTCCCCGTGGACGACCTCGATGTCGGCGGTGGGAATCCCTGTCACTTCAGAAACTATCTGTGCGAAGGTGGTTTCGTGCCCTTGCCCTTGGGTTTGGACACTTAGTCGCACAACGGCCTTGCCCGTGGGATGGACCCGCACCTCGCATCCGTCTGCCATCCCGAGGCCAAGGATATCCATATGCTTCTTTGGCCCGGCCCCAACGGTTTCGGTGAAGAAGGAGAGGCCGATACCCATCAACTCGCCGTTGGCGCGCTTTTCCGCCTGCTCCTTCCGCAAGTCTTCATACCCCGCTATGTCCATAGCAAGTCGGAGGGCGCGCGGGTACTCCCCGGAGTCATACTCCCATCCGGTGGGGGAGGTGTAGGGAAACTGTTCCGGCCGGAGGAGGTTTTTCATTCGCAACTCCGCCGGATCCATGTCGAGTTCCAGTGCTAGCCTATCGACCATCCGCTCGACCGCATAGACCGCCTCGGTAACTCGGAACGAGCATGCATAGGCGACCCCGCCCGGTGCCTTGTTGGTATAGACGCCCTTCACAGCGCAGTAGGCCGCCTCCATGTCATACGACCCCGAGAAGACATGGAAGAATCCAGCAGGAAACTTAGTTGGCTGGGCGGTGTTGTTGAAGGCGCCATGGTCGGCTAGCACGTCGACTCGGAGACCGAGGATCTTTCCTTCCTTGGTTGCCGCTATTTTTCCCTTCATGTGATAGTCGCGAGCAAAGGAAGTGCTCATTAAATTCTCGCTTCTATCTTCGACCCACTTGACCGGCCTTTTGGTGACGATAGAGCCGACCACGGAGAGTACGTAGCCGGGGTAGATTCCCACCTTGTTCCCGAAGCCTCCACCGATATCGGGACTGTAGACACGCAGCTTATGCTCGGGCAGTCCGGCGACGAGGGCGTAGAGGGTCCGGTGTGCGTGAGGAGCCTGAGTGGTGCAGTAGATGGTGAGTTTGCCCGATATCGGGTCCATGTCGGCAACGGAGCCACAGGTTTCCATCGGCGCTGGATGGACCCTTGGGTAGAGCATGTCCTGTTCGACGATCACATCGGCCTTCTTGAAGACTGCTTCGGTAGCCTGCTCGTCTCCGGATCCCCAGTCGAAGATATAGTTATCCTTCTTGTTCTCAATATCATCTCTGATTATTGCGGCGTCGGGTTCGAGGGCTCGTTTTGCGTCGACTACCGCCGGGAGTACCTCATAGTCCACTTCGATAAGTTCCAGGGCATCCCTGGCTGAGTAGCGGTCCTCGGCTACGACGAACGCTACTTCCTGGCCCTGGTATCTGACCTTATCGGTGGCGAGAACCGCAATTACATCATGAGAGAGTGAAGGGATCCAAGCTAAGTTCAGCGTTTCTAAAAGGGCCCCGGTTATTACCGCCTTTACCTTGGGATGTTTCTCGGCCTCGGAGGTATCGATGGAGATTATTTTGGCATGAGCGTATGGACTGCGCAGCACAGCACCGTAGAGCATCCCGGGCAAAACAATGTCATCGACATAGTTGCCTTTGCCGCGAACAAACCTTGCGTCTTCTTTGCGGGTTACCCGGCCAAAGCCGACTCCATCTGGCTTGTCTTTTACATCGGTCACGCTTCGACCCCCTGTTGAACTCCGCTGTTTTGCGAATGTGCTGCCGCCCATTTGATTGACCGAACAATGTTTTCATAACCCGTGCAGCGGCAGATTTGCCCCGAAATTGCTTCCCGAATTTCCTTTTCGCTTGGGTTCGGATTGTGATCCAAAAGCCATCTTGCGCTCAGCATCATCCCCGAAGTGCAAAAACCACACTGCAAGCCGTGCATTTCAATAAAGCCCTGTTGGACGGGGTCGAGTTCTCCATTTGCGCCAAGTCCCTCAACCGTGGTGATTTGGCTTCCTGACGCCATCGCCGCCAGAACCGTGCAAGACTTTACCGGCATACCGTCCATCAATACCGTACAGGTGCCACAGTTCGACGTGTCACATCCCCAGTGGGTACCGGTCAGTCTCAGATTCTCCCTCAGGAAGTGGACCAATAGGAGGCGTGGCTCAATCTCATCTGATACCTCAACCCCGTTTACCGACATATTTACCCTCATTAGTGCACCTCCGGGAGTGACCTATTTAGGGCCCTTGAGAGGGCTCTCTTGGCAAGCTCTTCAACCAAGTGACGTTTGTAATCTTCTGGCCCGCGCTGATCAGCAAAAGGATTGCAGTGCCTGGCGGCCAGTGAGGCCGCTTCGGCGATTGCCTCGGTGGAAGGTGAGCGACCAAGGAGAGAATCTTCGGCCTCCTTAGCCCTGAAGTGATCCGCCCTAACGGCGGTCAATCCGATTCCAGCCTCGCTGATCAGGCCATCGTCTACTCTGACCATTGTTCCAACCGCTGCAATCGCCCAATCGCCAACTCTTCGCTCGACTTTTTCATAAGCGCTGCCGGTGTTTGACCTGAGTGGGACGTCGATTTCTGTGAGTATCTCGTCGGGATTGAGGGCCGTGGTATACGGACCGGTGTGGAATTCAGATATTGGTAATTTTCTCGTTCCATAGCTGCCAGCGATGAGTATGTCTGCCTTAAGGGCTGAGAAGACCGCAGAAAGATCCTCGGCCGGGTCCGCTTGACATAATGACCCACCGACGGTTCCGCGATTTCTGACCAGAGGGTCGGCGATCTGCTCTTCTGCCTCGGCGAATATCGGATAATACTCTGCGGCTAGGTGTGATTTCTGCAGTGTTACGTGCCTGACCATCGCTCCAATCTTCAAGGTGTTGCCGTCGACCTTGATGTAGTCGAGTTCGCTGAGGTGGTTGATATCGATGAGCACTTCAGGACGAGCCAGTCGAAGTTTCATCATTGGCAGGAGGCTATGACCTCCAGCTATTACGCGAGAATCCGGCCCACACTCCCGTAACAGTGCAATGGCCTCAGCTAACGTCGAAGCCCTCTTGTAATCAAAGGGCGCAGGAACCTGCATATTTTGACTCCCCCCTATCCGAGCCGGCAAAGCCGATTTCGGTATTATCTCAAAGTACTTTGGTGGAGGGTCGGTGTCAATGATCTGCGCACATCGGATACTTATGAGATTAAGTCGTCTCTAGCAGCAATTATGCCCCAGCCATTCACAAGATCCCTGAATCCTAAGGATGATCAGTTAATTTATAACCTCCAATTAGCTCGACCCAAGCGGACTCACCGAGGAGATCGGTTACCGAAAATCACCCATAGTTTCATCTTCTTACCGATGTCCATCAGCCATCTCGCCGGCGTTTGGGGAAATGCCACCTCAGGGCCCTGCCCGCCTCTTTGCTGTGAGTGAATATGGGTTTCATTTGGAAATTTAATCAACTGCTCTGGGATGTCAGGTTTCCATTTGCCCACTGGTTCCGATGTGACGAGTTACCTCTAGTGCTATTTAGTGCTGTAGATTACTGCGGTGCGCAAATACATAGTTGGCCTATTGGATCTACTGGTTATAGTCATCTTTGTCGTCATTGGAAGGTCGGTACACGGCCACAGGGAGTCATTCGGTGGATTCGTCAAAACAGTGGCGCCGTTTTTCGCTGGTTTGGTTGTGGCTTGGGCGATAAACAGGCCGTGGAAGAACTCCATGGATTATTTTTTGCGTATATGGCCCACCGGTACGGTCATCTGCGTAACTGCTGCTTTGGTGGGCCAGCTAGTGAGGTTGATCGTGGGCCAGGGGAGCGCGATACCATTCGTGCTGGTTTCGGTAGGATTTTTTGCGCTGGCAATGCTGGGCTGGCGATTTATGTTTAGCTTGATCCATAGGATCAGTTCAAGATAGCTATGGAGGTTGGCTGAATGGGCACCAAGCTCAAGGATTTTGGTCAGTATTGTGCTAGCGACCCTTACTTCATCTCTTATTGAGAAGACATGGTCTATTGAGTAGACATGGTCTATTGAGTAGACATGGTCTATTGAGTAGACATGGTCGGCTATTTGGAAAGCTGGCCGACGCTAAGGTAGATCGAACAGCCGAGTAGTGCTTGCTAGGTCATGTCGTGAAACTGGTGACGCCCGTTTAATTTAATTTGCCACCGTCTACCTGCCCAATCGCTCATTGAGACGAATTACCTTCGATACAGCGGCGGCCGTCGACGGAAGGTCGACTAATGACGCCATTAGAAAAGCGCAGCCGGACTCTGATGTAGTATGAGTCGAATGAGTCACGACAACTGGACTGCTGCCGATCCGAATCGAGTGGTATTGGGCGATAACCTCGGCGTGCTACCTAGCCTCCCAGATGCCAGCTTCAGAATGATATACATTGATCCGCCATTTAACACCGGACGGATCCAGAGTCGGCAGAGCCTAAAAACCGTGCGTTCGGAGACCGGAGCAAGGATTGGATTCAAAGGTCAGGGCTACGACACTATAAGAGGAAGACTCTCTTCGTATGACGACTCATTT
>JAKCBW010000087.1 GCA_021842145.1 Actinomycetes bacterium | reverse complement strand
ACCCTGCCTTTGTAGGCGTCATGCATGGCTTCGGTTAAGACCGTTCCGAAGCCCGCCATTGCGACAACCTCGATGCCGTGAGACAAAAGCGAATCGACTAGCTGAGATGTATAACCGTCACGATCAAAATCTTCGTTGAAGAGGGTTCTTTCAAGGAGTAGGGCCTCTGTGGAGTTGGAGCGGGCGACTTCAAGGGCTCGGCAAGGTCGATCGGAGATCACCAGCGCAACTTCAACACCCGATTCAAATATGGCTTCAAGAATCGTTCCAGAGCCAGACACCAACACGGCAAGTTTCATCAAACAGACACCCTAAGGTAAAAAGGATCGGCGACAGAGCCACCGATCCTAAAACTGATATTTTACTTGAAAGATTTCCCTAATTAGGGTGACTACAGGCCCTTTACGATATCGACCATAATCTCGCCGGCTTCGGTTGGATTACGAGCCACATGCACTCCGGCTTGCGCCAACGCATCCATCTTCGCCTGAGCGGTGCCCATACCCCCTGAAACGATCGCCCCGGCGTGTCCCATCTTCTTGCCCGGGGGCGCAGTGACACCGGCTATGTAGCTGACAACCGGCTTGGTAACGTTCTCTTTGATAAATGCCGCCGCTTTTTCTTCGTCAGACCCACCTATCTCACCAAACATCAACACCGCCTTGGTCTCGGGATCCTGCTCGAAAGCGGCCAGGCAGTCGATAAATGTAGTTCCAGGAACCGGGTCACCACCGATACCCACGCACGTCGTCTGACCAACTCCCTTCAAGGAAAGCTCATTTAGCGCCTGATAGGTGAGTGTTCCAGAGCGGGAAACGATGCCGACTGGGCCGCCCGCCAATGCGATATCCCCTGAGGTTATTCCGATATTGCACTTTCCTGGAGAAAGAATCCCCGGACAGTTCGGACCGAGGAGCCTCGTCCCTGGATAGTTACGCCGGAGCACGTTGAATACCATCGCCTCATCTTTTGCCGGGATATACTCCGTGATGCAAACTATGAAACTTATCCCCGCTGCGGCCGCCTCCAAGATCGCCTCTGGAGCAAACTTTGGTGGAACTACGATGAAGGATGCGGTAGCACCGGTAGCTGCGACTGCGTCTTGGACCGAATCGTATACCGGGACCCCCTCGACGTCCGTTCCCCCCTTGCCTGGGGTCACTCCTCCTACCACTTTGGTACCATAGGCCTTATTCCTGAGCCCGTGAAACTTACCCTGGCTCCCGGTCAAACCTTGCACTATAACTTTGGTGTTTTCATCAACAAAGATGCTCACTTCGAGGCTCCCTCATCTACGATCTCTACCGCCCTCTTGGCGGCTCCGATCATCGTCTTTTCGATTATGACCCCCCTAAGGTCGGCGTCGGCAAGTATCCTCCGCCCTTCGTCAGCATTAGTGCCATCGAGCCGAATGACTATTGGGCTTCGCATCTCGACACTGGAGAGGGCATCAACTATTCCCTTTGCCACTTCGTCACAACGGGTGATTCCTCCAAATATGTTCACCAAGACGACTTCTACTCTGTCGTCGGTGTTTATCACCTCGAGGGCCGCCGCCATCACGTCTGCACCGGCACCACCTCCGAGGTCTAAGAAGTTGGCAGCACTCCCACCTACCTGGTTCACGACGTCTAGAGTCGACATCGCCAGTCCAGCGCCATTAGCGATGATCCCAACCGAACCCTCTAATCCGATGTAGTTCAGATGCTTCTCTTTGGCGAGACGCTCCCGGCCATCGAGTTCGGATACTCCCCGGAAGGCATCCCACTCGGGATGCCTAAACGCAGCGGCGTCGTCTAAGGTCACCTTGGCGTCTAGTGCGTGAACCTTGCCTTGGGGCGTAAGGATGAGGGGATTAATCTCCGCCAAATCGGCGTCGCCCAGCGTATAGCACTCATACAGCTTCACGAGGACACTTGCGACACCTTCGAGTGCCTCCTGATCGATTCCTGCCGACTTAGCGAGCTCCAACGACTGGTCGTAGCTAATCCCGTCGATTGGGTTAATGTGAAGCCGCTTGATCGCCTCGGGATCAGTTGCCGCCACTTCTTCAATGTCCACACCGCCCTTTGCCGAAACCATGGCTAGGTGCAGCTTGGCATTTCGATCTAAGGTAAAGCTGGCGTAGTACTCCTTTTTGATGTCCGAAGCATGTTCGATCCAGAGCCGCTTTACGACGTGCCCTTTGATATCTAGGCCCAGGATAAACTCGGCCGCCTCTTTCGCCTCTTGCTCATTGTTCACTAGCCGGATTCCACCGGCCTTGCCGCGCCCTCCAACCTGGACTTGAGCCTTTACTACGGCGGGAAACCCGGCGGCTTTAGCCTGCTTGATCGCCTCGTCTACGCTATCTGCCACCCCGCCCGGCGAGGTTGGTATGCCGTAGCGAGCGAAATACTGCTTCCCTTGATACTCGAAGAGATCCAACTATCATCAGCCTTTCATTCACAACACTAAAAAATGTATATCGCGGCTAGCCGCCCAAATAGCTTCTAAGAAAGCTCTACTTCTCTCTCATCAAGCGCTTTCTCAAGCCATTCAGAGATCTGAGGGAGGGGCGCACCTGGGGTAAAGACCTCGGACACTCCTGCACCTTTCAATCTAGGAATATCTGCATCGGGTATAATCCCTCCGACGACAACCAGGACGTCGCTTGCCCCTTGCTCCCTGAGTCCCTCAACAATTCGAGGAACGAGTGTCAGGTGGGCCCCGGAGAGCAATGAAAGTCCTAAGGCGTCGGCGTCCTCCTGAACTACCGTCTCGACAACCTGCTCGGCGGTCTGATGGAGTCCGGTATAAATGACCTCAAATCCGGCGTCTCGGAGAGCCCTTGCTATTACTTTGGCACCGCGATCATGACCATCCAGTCCAGGCTTTGCCACCACAACTCGATAACGACGTTCCACGGCCTCAAATACTACCCATCAAATCGAGTTGAGAAAAAACCCGCCCGACAAAGTGCATTTTTTGCCCTTCTAAATCTGAAGTCCACCAAAATTCCGACAGAAGCCAAAACATCTCTGAAAGTTGAATAACGGACTACTTCCCGGGTTCAAAGAGCTCCCGGAGCTGCTCCCTCTTCACCTTAGCCGTGTCGGTCCTCGGAAGAACAGACACTATCTTGATCTGCCGAGGTACCTTATAGTGCGCAAGGTTGTCTTGGCACCAAATAGCAATCTCCGCAACACTAACTCGACTCTTGGGCATCAATCGTACAGCGGCGACCGGTACTTCGCCTAATTTCTCGTCCTCTATCCCTAACACAGAGGCTTCAGCGACGTCTGGATGGTCCTCAAGGACCGCCTCTACCTCCCTAGCGTAGACAGAATAGCCGCCGGACTTTATTACGTCTTTTGCACGCCCGACGAAGTAGACCGTTCCAAATGGGCCACGCCGGGCCAAATCACCGGTTCGCACCCAACCATCATTGGCCAAAATAGCGTCGGTAGCACTTTTGTCTTTGAAATAACCCTTAAGTGAGCCTTCATTTCTGACCCATAGTTCCCCGACCGTACCGGGGGTAACTTCGGATCCATTGGCATCTGAAACCTTCAGCTCAGCGCCTCCAAATGGTATTCCGATGCCAGCATTGTCGAGGAGCTCACGAAATCCCGCCGGTATAGCCGTCGACTTGAACGGCATCGATGGAAACATACGGGTCGCTACCGCACCACCGAGTTCAACCATTCCATAGCCCTCTATAAAAGCCGCCGACCCAAATGAGGACGAATAGCCGAAGGAAGTAGCCGACCCAAAATCTTGAAATTTCCTAGCCAAATCGGTCGGCATAGCGTCCGCCGAAGAGTACCAGACGTTTATGGAGCTCAACCTCCTGCTCTCGGCTCCGGCCTCAAGCAGGAGTCGATACATGGCAGGAACACCAGCAAATAACTGCGGCCGCTTCTGCTCGATGATATCAAGCACGGCCTTAGGGTCAAACTTTGGAAAGAAGTAGACCTTGTAACCAGCCATCGCCATTGAAAGCGCAAAGATGAATCCCATGAGGTGCGACAGCGGGAGGCCGAACGCTGCGCTTTGGGGTCCAACCAAACCGATAACGCCCATCAAGTTCAACCTATCCAGGAGTGCCTTGTGGCTAAGTTCTACCCCCTTAGGTCTTCCTGTCGTCCCGGAGGTGTAGAAAATCGCAGCGGTAGAGTGCCTGTCGATTAGGGTCTCGGGTTCGCCGAGATCACCGTATATCTGTGCTAAATCCCTAACCACTAGGGCTGGCTCGCACTCTTTGACTATCCGATCGACTTCGACCTTCGTGAGCTGATCGCTAAGCGGAACGGCCACCGCCCCAGCTCTAGCAACACCTAAACAGGCAAAAAAGAGGTCATAGCCGTTGGGGAGATTGATGACTACCCGCTGACCAGGCAACACCTCTTTGGCGACCCCGTTTGATAGTCGTTCTACTAACTCCTCGGCCTGAGAAAATGTGAACTGTCGACCATCGATCTCCTCGACCATGACCCTTTCGGCGTATCGAGAAGCAACCTGCGACATCAAGTGACCTAGGGTATCTACAGAACTAATTGTCGCACCGACTGACATATCAATAAACACTTACTAACAGTCAACCAGTATCTAGGGGCATCTCTGCCGTTAATAACACAAGCCAAGGCTTAATTTTATGTCACTTATTTCTAAATAGACCAAACTTGGACCTCAAAAGCGACCATGAAATAGCCAATCCATTGGGTCCTTATCTGCTGACCGCCCTAGTTGGCTGACGGCCATGAGGGAAAGTGGTTCTACTAAAGAGATGTATCAGATCTTTTTCAACTTGGCGACCGAGGCGTCAAGTCTCTTTTGGCCCAATCCGACGAAGTTAACTAAGACCTCTAGGCCGGAACCGTGGATTGACATGTCAACCACCACCCCTTCACCAAAGCTCTTATGGTAGACCTCATCTCCAACTTTGTAATCGGGCGGGACCTGAAAGGATCCTCGATCAGAAGTTTCACTTCCGAAACCGCCCCATGAGGACGGACTTGGATTCCTACTTCGCCGATCGCCACTCGATGTGGCTCCCCTCCACTTAGTGCCATCAGATTCCTCGACTAGATCAACGGGGATCTCTTCGATAAAACGCGAGGGGGGATGGAACTGCCCGCTGAATTCGCCCCCCCTTAACTGGGCCCTTGCAAGGTAAAGTTTTTCCTTGGCTCGAGTTATCCCGACGTAACAGAGCCTCCTCTCCTCCTCGAGCTGCTCAGGATCCACGAATGACCGCATGTGAGGAAAGACTCCGTCCTCAAGCCCAGTTATAAAGACAACAGGGAACTCGAGGCCCTTCGCAGCGTGCAACGTCATCAAATTGACTTTCGACTCAGACGTTGACTCATCGGCTGTTGAATAGAGGGCCGTCTCCTCTAAGAAACCTTCTAAGGACTCAAAATCAGAGGCCAGCCTCACTAACTCCTCTAAATTCTCCAGTCTCGACTCTGCTTCATGTCTCGGCTCTGAGGCTATCTCTTGGCGCAACCCACTCTCGACTAGAAGATATTCGAGTATCTCCCTTGGCTTTGTCTCATTATCTGCCATTCTTCGCAGTTCTTTGATCAAATCACAAAACCGTAAGATTTCGACGGAGGCTCTACTTGACGCCGCAAATGCCTTGGGCGACTCGAAGGCTCGCAGGATCTCTATACCAGAATCAATAGCGAAGCTAGTGGCCCTGGCGAGCGTGACCTCCCCTACTCCCCGCTTAGGAATATTTATCGCCCTTCTTAGGGAAACCTCGTCCGATGGGTTCACCACAAGACGTAGGTAGGAAATTGCGTCTTTGATCTCCTTGCGATCGTAAAAGCGCGGACCGCCAACCACCCCATAGGGAATCGACTGCCTAATCAGCTCTTGCTCTATAAGGCGGCTCTGGGCATTAGCCCGATATAAAACGGCTATCTCACCATAACTCCTATGGTCATTTTCGACCTCATGAATAATCGCAGCTACTATGTGACGGGCCTCTTCGGTATCGGTATCGGTCTCGATAAGAGATATACGTCGACCGCCTTTCGTCTCCGTCCAAAGGTTCTTCGCAATCCGTCCCCGGTTGAAGGAGATTAGTGAGTTTGCGGCGTCCAAAATAATCGACGTTGAACGATAGTTCTGTTCCAACTTGATTAGCCTGGCATCCGGAAAATTACGCTCGAACTCCAAAATGTTTCCGACATTTGCTCCCCGGAACCTATAGACCGACTGGTCAGCATCCCCAACGGCAAATGCCTGACGTGAGGTGCGGGTTAGGTCTAAAAGTATCTGGTTCTGTACACGGTTAGTATCTTGAAACTCGTCGACAAGTACGTGGGCAAAGCGCGCCTGGAAGTGGCTGAGGACCTCGGGGCGAGTTCGAAAAAGCTGGACTACGTTTAGCAGAAGGTCATCGAAGTCCATAGCGTTGTTCGACAGGAGCCTTCTCTGATATTCGCGGTAGATTTGAGACACGCTCCTCTCAAAGGCACCGCTAGCAGAAACTTCGAACTCCTCCGGCACGACCATGTCCGACTTCAATGTCGAGATATGCTTGACCATCCCCTTTGGAACAAATCGCTTTACGTCGTATCCGGCATCCACGATCACCTGTGACAGGAGTCGTGTTGAATCCTGGGTATCGTAAATCGAAAATCCCGGCCGATATCCAAGTTCAGAAGCGAAGGTCCTAAGAATTCTCAGCGACGCAGAATGAAAGGTCGAGACCCAAAGCGAACCGGGAGTTCCTTCGGTGAGGGCGCTCAATACCCTGGACTTCATTTCCGCCGCAGCCTTATTGGTGAAAGTTATCGCGAGAATCGAAAGTGGATGGACACCCTGGTGGAGCAGGTAAGCAAAGCGCCTGGTCAAAACCCGGGTCTTGCCCGAACCAGCCCCCGCAACGACCAAAACCGGTCCACCCGAGTGGGTAACCGCCTCGAGCTGTGGCGCATTTAGGTCTCGGGTTAAATCTGTCAGGTTCATCGAGTCCAGCCTAAGGGATCACTCCCATTCAATTGTTCCGGGGGGCTTCGAGGTGATGTCATATACCACCCGATTCACTCCCTTCACCTCCGCAACGATGCGAGTCGAAATTCTTTCCAGCACCTCATAGGGGATC
>JAKCBW010000010.1 GCA_021842145.1 Actinomycetes bacterium | reverse complement strand
CAAACTGCCGAAATAGGAGGATGTTCTTGGATCGGACGGGACTCGGTGCCGCCCAGAGCGAGAGACCCTTCTACCTACAGACCTACCGCAGAGACATGGGAGGAGGGGTATTCGCAATGATGAAGGATGCCTCTGCACCGATCTACGTCTTTGGGAAGCATTGGGGTGGACTGCGCATCGGTTATAAGGCGCACAGCGCCTGAGAGGGAGGGCCGGGTGTCTTCTCCACAAAGAATCCTTCAAAGCAAGGCTGGTAGGCCGGGTGATTCGTCCCGTTGAGCGATATAGGTAGGTCTCACGACCCCGATCGCCGACCGATGTACCTGCAGATCTCCACACACTTACTCTATCGCATTTCTCGCCATAGCGCTCGGTTGACTCACGCAATCTAGCTTCCGGCGCTAGCTCGAAACTCTCTTTTCAACTTCTGCGGTAACCGCACGTCGCATCTCTTGCACCGGGGCCTTTTCACCTGTCCAGCGCTCAAAAGCCAATACGGCGATTCGAGTAAGCATCCCCACTCCATTCGTATGGGGAGCTCCAATTTCCCTAGCGTACTGCAAAAAACGTGTTTCTAAGGGGTGGTAGACGACATCACACAGGAACTGTCCACCGTGAAGCAGTCCCTTATCCACCGGGGAGTAACCTTCGTGGCCACGACCGGACATCCCAAGTGACGTACCATTTATCACTATCTCAGCCGTCTCGATGTCGGCCGCCTCTCCTAGAACCACCTGCGTGGATGAACCCCCCAACGAAGCCAACAGGTGTATTTCCTTGGCAGCTGCCCTATTGCGCCCGTGAATGCTCAACTTTTCCACATCTGCCTGAACCAGTGACACCGAGATAGAGCGAGCCACCGCCCCAGTTCCTACAAGAGCAACCCGCTTTCCTCTGAGATCAATTCCATGATCGAAGGAGAGGTTGTCGACCAGGGCCCGGCCATCGGTCGAATCACCAATAAGTTCCCCCGCCTCTACGTAAACAACATTGACGGAACTGAGCATTGCTGCGCTTGGAGTCAAACCATCCAAAAGGCCGATAATCTCTTTTTTGTGGGGCATGGTCACTGAAATCCCGCCCACCCCCAACGCCTTCAAACCGCCGATCGCAGCCGCTAGTCGGTCGGGTGAGACAGACATCGCCAGGTAAGCCCAATCCAAACCAAGAAAGCTAAATCCGGAATTAAAAAGGGTAGGAGACAACGAGTGGGCCGCAGGATCGCCGACCAAACAAGCGAACTTCGTATAACCCGTCGGCCAATTACCTGGATTCATCCTCGTACCTCTTTAGTTAGCTTCCATAGGACACAATTCCACCGGACACAATTCCACCGGACACATTTCCACCGGACACATTTCCACAGAAACCAGTCGGTTCCCGCCGCCGAACTGCATTATTTTCTTGCCATTCGGTAAGTGCAATCTTTTATAACCCGCCCGACGCCGAAATAGCGGCCTGCTGCTGCTGGTAGGTGTCAAAGAATGAGGATAAGCTCCTCCCCTTTAAGGTAACAAAGTAGAGCCAATTACCGGCAGCAGGGTGAAGAACAGCTGCCATAGCCGCCTCATCAGGGGAACTGATGGGAGATGGCGGCAAGCCCAGGTGCGTATAAGTGTTATAGGGAGAGCTGTCCTGTAGCTGGCCAACGGTCAAGGGACCCGAGTAGTTACCAGTAGCAAACCTGACCGTGGAGTCCATCTGCAATGGCATGTTTGCCCTGATCCTGTTCAGAATCACCCGCGCCACCTTCGGATAATCACTGACGGCCTTCGCTTCGCGTTCAATAATTGAAGCCGCAACTACCACCTGGTAGCCAGATAGTCCGTGGTATGTACCTTGTGGATCGAGGCCCAACTGCTTGGCAATCTGCGCAAATCGATCCAGCATTACATTCATAATCTGATGATTGCTCCAAGTTGGATCGATTGAATAGGTGTCCGGGAAGAGAAAACCTAACGAGGACGTAATTCCCGGTGCCGAAAAGCCGGTCGAAGTTGGGGGCGTACTCTCGGCTAGAGCAAGAAAGGAATTCGTCGAATGACCTGGGAGGCTACCTACCGCTCGCGCTATGTCGACAAGAGAAAACCCATCTGGAATAGTTAACTTGTAGGTCTTAGGACCCGCGGCGATACCCGCCAAGATATCAGAGTATGATTCATTTTCCCTAAAGACGTAATAGCCAGGCTGCAGGATTACATTCCCGCTTAGTTTTAGAAAGATTGAAAAATCCGTAAGTGAGCCGATTACGCGTTTGTTAAAAAGCCTCTGCTCTAGCTGTGGGTAGCTAGACCCAGGTGGGACATCGATTGCGACCGCCTTGCCGCCGGGCTTACCAGACGAGGCGCCAAGGTAGTTCATAACGAGGAACCCTGCAACTACAAGTAAAAGAAATGCAGCAATCGAGGCAAAAAGGAGGTACCTCGGCCGTTTTCTGGCATGCATTCGGCCACTACCCAAACTAGCTATAAAACCTGTTTCGGCGGGGTCTTCGGTCCAAGTCTGCTCTTCAACCGGGTTAACTCCAGTAGCGGCAGCCCCACCTCTAACCGGGAATACCAACATTTCACCAGGCCAAGTCGACACACCTGTGGGTTGGTCGAACTCATGGTCTACGCCATCGACGCCTCCACTACCGATGCCGTTGGTGGGAGCGGGCATCCCCGAGTCTGAATTCCCCGAGTCTGAATTCCCCGGGGAGTCCTCCCTATTCGAGCTGTTCTTTTCTTCCGACAAAGCGTTAGTTCCTATTCGCGTCTAGCCAGCTCTGCAGGATTATCGTCGCAGAGCTGGCGTCAACAACTCGTCGAAGAGATTTAGAGGATCTGCCGGTTGCAAAAAGTGCACGCGATGCGCTAAGGGTTGTCATTCGTTCGTCGTGAGTGACCACAACCAAATCAGGGAGCTCCTCTCGCAGAAGATCGATCTCCTCCAAAACCATCCTAGCCTTGGGTCCGATCTCGCCAGAAAGCGACAAGGGCAGTCCGACGACTATCGTCGTTGCTTGGTATTCGTTCAACTCCTTGGCAAGCTTCCGAAAGTCTGCCAACTTGTCACCGCTTCGATGAAACACCCTTGAAGGCACGGCAAGCAAACCATCTGAATCAGAAACGGCAATCCCGATCCTCTTGTCCCCCATATCTAGGGCGATACTTCTCAAATCTGCACCTGAAGAAGAACTAACGATTCTCGGACCCAGAGTTAAGTGCATTCTGGATCTCAACAAGCACTTCGTCTAGTAGTTCGACGTTCTTCCCGCCTGCCGTAGCGACCTCGACCTGCCTACCCACTCCCCCGCCGAGCTTCGTCGCGGCGCCTTTTATGATCTCAGACGCAACGAGCCCAGAGTCCTTCCCTACTGCACATACGATCGCCGCCCTGCCCTCACCTGGAGAGCCGGCGACCACGACAGATTTCACACCTGGGCGATTTCTGATTATCAAAGCGAGTTCTCGTAGTTCCTCGGGCGACAAAGCGTCCTGACGCAAGACGCAGTATCCTGATGCGATCACCACCGAAGCCGCCGTCTTGGCGAGTCTCTCTTTATTCAACGCTTTGACCTGATCCCGCAGATCCCGTTCCCTAGCCTTGAGCTGCTCTATCTTCTCAGAAACTTCCGACGGTGAGGCCTTTAATTTCAAAGCTGCATCGGAGATAATATCCTCAAACCCCCAGACACGCTCAAGGGCGGCGCTGCCCGTAACCGCCTCAATCCGACGAGTGTTGGAGCCAATCGACGCCTCTGAAACTATCAGACAAAGACCGATTGCTCCAAGGGAATTAACGTGAGTTCCACCGCAGAGCTCTATTGAAGAAGTACCCGCCCTTACGACCCGAACGACATCCCCGTACTTGTCTCCAAAAAAGGCCATTGCCCCTTTCTTCATCGCGTCATCTTTCGCCATAAGGTCGGTCTCTACGCCAACATTTGCTATTACTTCTGAATTTACCAGCGCTTCCACCTCCCTCTTCTCCTCGTCACTCAGTGGAGAAAAGTGTGTGAAGTCAAAGCGCAAGCGATCTGGTGCAACCAATGAACCCTGCTGGCGAACGTGATCGCCTAGGACCTTTCTAAGTGCCCAATGCAGCAGGTGGGTAGCTGTATGGTTTCGCCTTATCGACTCCCTCCTGGATTTGTCGACCCGGAGCTCCATCAGTTCGCCAGTTATAGGAATCCCCTTGAGTAACTTGGCCCTATGTCTCACTAGGGATCCGGCGACATAGGAGGTGTCGACCACCTCAAACTCGCTGGACTCGCCGATCACGACTCCGGTATCTCCAACCTGTCCTCCACCTTCGGGATAGAAGGGGGTCCGATCGAAAAATAGTTCGTAATGGCCATCTTCGCCCTTGGGTCCCGAACAAGCAAGAAGTCGACCATGATCCGAAGTGGTCTCGTGTCCGGTAAAAAGGGTCGAACCAAATCCGTCAAGGAGGCTCCGGTAATGCTCGGTTTCCTCTTCATTTAGGTCAATTCCCAGTCCCGCGGCCCTAGCCCTACTCCGCTGTTCGGACATAAGGACGTCGAATCCCTCCATGTCAACGGACACGCCTCGCTCATTCGAAATTTCCCTAGTCAACTCGATGGGAAATCCGAAAGTATCATGGAGGCGAAAGGCGACCTCACCCGAGACCGATCCCCGCTTCAGCTCCTCCTCGAGCTGGACTACTCCAGATTGCAAGGTCTGTCGGAACTTCTCCTCTTCTCTTTGCACTGAGGAGATTATGTAGTTTCTCTGCGAGATTAGTTCGGGGTAGGCCTCACCCATAGTATCTATCACGGCTTGTATGAGCTTTGGAGTTACCAACTCTGAAGTGCCAAGTTGGTACGATCTTAGAACCGCCCTACGAATGATCCTTCTAAGTACGTAGCCGCGCGATTCGTTGGTCGGAAAGACCCCATCCGACACCAGAAACGTCATCGAGCGGGCATGATCCGCCATAATCCTCAACTTGACGTCGCTCGACTGATCAGCACCATAGGCAACTCCGGTGGCCTCAGAGGCAACTCTAAGTATCGGTTGAAGTAGGTCGGTGTCGTACACCGATCCCTTGCCCTGGATAACCGGCAGGATTCGTTCGAATCCAGCCCCAGTATCGATGCAGGGCTTGGGCAACGGCACCAACGAGCCATCGGACTGACGGTCAAATTGCATAAAAACGAGATTCCAGATCTCCATAAATCGCTCGTCAGAACCGTGTGCTGGCCCTCCGTCGGCCCCGAAACTCTCGCCTTTGTCATAATAAATTTCAGAGCAAGGCCCACAAGGCCCGGTATCGGCCATCTGCCACCAGTTGTCCTCGTCGAGCCGTTGGATCCTCTCCGCTGGGACTCCAACCTGGTCCCTCCAGATCGCCTCGGCCTCATCGTCTGACAAATGAACCGTAATCCAAAGCCTATTGGGATCCAGCTTCAAAACCGAAGTAACAAGCTCCCAGGCAAAAGGAATGGCCTGCTCTTTGAAGTAGTCACCAAAAGAGAAGTTGCCGAGCATCTCAAAGAAGGTCAAGTGCCTCGAGGTAAGACCTATCTGGTCAAGGTCATTATGCTTACCGCCGGCCCGAACGCACTTCTGTATCGTGGTCGCTCTTTTAAACGGCGCAGGTTCGTCCCCCAGAAAATAAGGCTTGAACTGCACCATCCCAGCCACGGTGAAAAGTACCGTCTGATCATGAGGAATGAGCGATGCCGAGGGTACCGATACGTGACCCCGCTCGACAAAAAAATCTGTAAATGCTCTTCTGAGCTGGCTTGCATCCATGGTAATCAAAGTGTATTACAGATCGCGACCGAAACTAACAAAGCCACCATTATTCGAACTATTGACAATCTGCCACGGCAATCGTGACACTTACGGTCGGTTTCAGGATCTCAAGGCTTGTAATCGCCAAAGTCAATTCGGTCGCTACCTTGCTTCAATCGTCTTTGTGTCGATCCAGTTCTACTCGTGCGGATGCGATTCCCTCGATGGTCGCACTTCTCAAAGTCTCTTTTAGGCTTTCTGCTCTGTTTTGCACTTTCATTAGGAGCTGTTCGGGCTTTGATCGCTCAAATCGTTTTTTCAACTCTTCCTGAGCCTTTAGGGTCGCCCAAACTCCAGCCGTCGCCCCGACGGCAATCCACCGGATCCGAGACATCACCGCGACCCCCCGACTCGGCCGAAGAGTACCTTTCTAGCCGTCCTAAACCCGACGGTAACCGCTTTTACCCTCACAGCAGGGAAGGTTATGACCCTGCGCGCCACCCTGGAGGTCTTTTCCATCGAAGCCGAGGCGGCTTGGGCTATTTCCAGGAAATCTTCCGCTCGTGAAGCGTCCTGCGAAGCCGCCTCCATGGCCCTCTTTGCCACCGAGGCCAGTTCAAAGGCTTCCGCCCGCAGTATCTTTTGCTGCTCAAGAAGGTTTCCCGCAAGGCGCCTTAACCCAAGTAGGGTAACCAGCGAAACCAAGGCTGACGCTAGTGCAACTACACAAGCGACCAACAGCACTACCGACATGGCACCTCCAGCCTCAAAAACTAGTCGCCGCTATTGCAAACAAGCAAAGGTCATGCCTTCTTAGGGCTCTCGGAGATTGCAAGTCCGTAGCTCTGAAGGGTATCTCTAGCAATCTGCTTTGGTGCCCCAGTCATCAGGTCTAGCCCCGACTGGGTCTTGGGGAATGCGATGACCTCACGTATCGTATCCTCTCCGCATAAAAGCGCCGCAAGCCGATCGATCCCAAAGGCAAAACCACCGTGGGGAGGAGCCCCAAACCCAAAAGCGTCAAGCAGGAACCCGAAACGCTGGTTCGCTACCTCGTCCGAGATGCCAAGTGCCTTAAACACGTCTGACTGAATCTTCGGGTCATGTATCCTAATACTCCCAGATCCGAGTTCCCAGCCATTCAATACCAGGTCGTAACTCTGGGCACGTACTGCCAATGGATCGCTAACCATCAACTCAAAGTCATCCTCGTTGGGCATCGTAAAGGGGTGGTGCGCAGCAATCGGATTACCTGCGTCGTCCAAGCCCTCGAACATTGGAAAGTCGATCACCCAGAGGTACTGTAGCCCCTCTAGATTCAAATTAGCCCGTGCCAACTCGGTTCGTAGGGTTCCAAGAACCGACCTCGTGGCCTTAAATTCCCCAGACACCGCCAGCACCACGTCACCCGTCTTGGCCCCAAGGCGGGTGACAATCTCAGCAACGTGTTCATTCTTCAAAAACTTGGCTATCGGCGAATCTACCTCTAAGGAACCATCTGTGCCCTGCTTTATACGAAACCAAAGCAGGCCAGCAGCTCCAAGCGCCTTTGCCCTATCGACCAGCTGATCCAGCTTGGAACGTGAAAACTCCCCCTTGGCCGGTGCGATAAAGGCTCCCACGCTAGGTTGATCCAAGGCCCGTATGCCGGAACCCGCAAACAGATCCGAAAGCTCAAATATCTCGTGTCCAAAACGGATATCCGGCTTATCGGAGCCATACCTAGCGATGGCCTCACTGTGGGTAATAGATGGGAATGCCAAGTTAGATTGGCCTGTGGCTGCTTGGGTGGCATCGCTAACAGCTTGGGTAATGAACTCTCTGACGTCTTCTTGGGTGACGAAAGATGCCTCAAGGTCGAGCTGGGTAAATTCGAACTGTCGATCCGAGCGAAGGTCCTCATCTCGCATACACCGGGCAATCTGGTAGTAGCGGTCAAAACCCGATACCATCAAGAGCTGCTTTGCTATTTGTGGACTCTGTGGCAGGACATAGAAGTTACCGGGCTGCAAACGCGAAGGGACCGAAAACTCCCGGGCTCCTTCTGGAGTTGGAGTCCAGAGCATTGGAGTCTCAATTTCAAGGAATCCGAACGATTCCAGAGAGCGCCTTATTGCCTTATTGATTTGAGCTCGTGTTCGGATATTTCGCTGGAGCCTTGCCCTGCGTAGGTCGACAAAGCGATACCTCAACCTGACACTCTCGTCGGGCAGATCTTTCTGATCTGAGACGCTAAAGGGAACCGCATTTGCCTTGGAAAGGACTTCCAGACTGGCGTCGGAGATTTCTACCTGCCCCGAAGCCAAAGTTGGATTCTCCGTCCCACCAGGTCTCTTGGAGACCCTGCCGACGACGCGAATAACCCACTCGGGGTGAAGCTCGATTCGATCAGATATAACGCATTGTACAACTCCGGTCGAATCCCTAAGATCGATGAAGGTGAGGTGCTCCCCGTGCTCGCGTACGCTTCCAATCCAGCCGCAGACGCTCACATCTTGTCCGATTATCTCATCGGTGACCGCCGATGCGTAATGGCTACGTAACCCCTTTGGGTTGGCGAGCAAACATTGTACGGAATCTCTTCCAAAGGTAGACGCTGGCTGCAAAAGTCCCCCTGAGGCGGTAGTCAAATCGGCGGGTCTAGCCTAGCAGAAGCAAAGCCTACACAAGCTGTCAGATAATGGGTACACTCGGGAGACGAACCTTTGCTTTTCTTGGAATCAAGTCTATGCGAAGTACGCATCACTTAATCGAATGCCAGCAGTTCACATCTATTCAGGATCCGCAAAGAGTCCCTTAGTTTCGGCCGGAATTACCTTGGCATCTCCACAAGCATCCGGATTAGCTAAACAAGTTGGGCTATTTAAACCAGTCAGAGGCCCGATTTCTCGGGCCCCTGACCATACCACTCAGCCGAAGTAGTAACTACTTCAAAGTGCTAAAACTAATTGTTACTCTTCTCTTCATCGCTAAGCCGAGCAAGCCTGTCATTCTTGGCAACGAGCATCGCGGCGGACCCAGCTTCGGTCTTAATTCCAGAAGCGACACCCCAATAGTAGAAGGCTAGACCCAAAATAGCGTCTACGACTAGGTCTAAAGGATAATGAATTAGGCCCTTCCCATGATTGTATGGAGCCCCGAAGGCCGCCGAACCAAAGTAACTCATCAGGAGCATTGCCACCAGATAGCCGAAGAGCCAGATCGCAGCCTTGGCGGCTACTCCGTCAACCTTCTCCAGGGTCGTCCCCGTTCTAGAGGCTACCAAGGAATATACGACAGCACCCACCAGGAGGGCTACGATAAGCTTCCAGTCGATTCCCCAACCGGTCCAGTAGATGATCAATGTTCCGACGATGAAAGCGATCGGCCCAATGACCGAAAGTCCGCTCAGCGTGAATGGCCTATGTGCATCAGATTCTGTCTTTCGTAGAACGGCCGCAGAAATAGGTCCGATCATGTAAGTAAAGACGGTCGCTGCCGAAATCACTCCCACCAAACTCTGCCACGATGGGAAGGGTAGCAGGAAGATGATGCCACCGATCAAGGTGACCAACAGTGCCAAAAATGGAACAGAAGATTTAGGACTCAGCTTTCTAAAAGGCGCTGGTAGGTACCTATTGTTTGCCGAGGCATAGAGAACCCTCGCCGTCGAAGCCAAATAGACGTTTCCAGTACCAGCCGGTGAGACCACCGCATCAAAGTACAAAATGACCGCCAGCCAGCCCAATCCAATAGCCGAAGCCACCTGAGCAAATGGAGAGGTGAGGTTCAGACCCGCCCACCCCTTGCTTAGACCCTTTGGATCAATAGCTGCAATGAATACGAACTGCAAAAGGGTATAGAGGACCATACCGATAGCAATTGCCGTAATAATCGCCCTCGGAACGTCCTTCTGTGGATTCTTAGCCTCGCCAGCTAGGTCAACCGCCTGCCTGAAGCCCAAGAATGCAAAGATGATTCCAGAACTCGCAACGGCCTTCAAGATGCCAGACGTTCCATATGGAGCAAACCCACCTGTGGCCGTAGCGGTGTAATTCCCCCAATGCTTGGCGATAAACAGAAACAGTAGGATCGTCAAGCCTGGTGTTAGGAATTTGAAAGTTGTAACTATCGTGTTGGTCTTAGCAAAAACCTTTACTCCATAGGAGTTGATAGCGAAGAACAGGATCAAAAGCAGCACTTCAATAATGAAACGCTCTAGAGATGATTTCGCTAGACTCGGAATGTAGTGCTCAGCGTACTGTACAACGGCTTCGGCTTCAATGGCCGCAACCGACGCGTAGGCCAAAAACGCTCCCCACGACATTACGAAGCCGACAAGCGGACCGTGGGTAAAGTGCGGATACCGCGCAATCCCACCCGCCTCTGGTGCCATACCTGACAGTTCTGCGTATACAAGGCCAATGAGCATGACGGCAATTCCGCCGATGATCCAGCCTACGACCGCCGCAGGGCCCGCATCATTTGCGGCATATAGCCCTCCGAAAAGCCACCCAGAACCGATGATGGCACCGAGCCCCGCCATGGTGAGGTCTAGCCGACTCATAGCACGCTTGAGTACGACACCCCCCTCTGGCTGTGTGCTCATACACATCCCCCTTCTTGTTTATGCAACTAACTCATAAACCGCATTAAGCGGATAGCAGAAAGCTAGCACCTTTTTGAACGAGATAGAAGGATTTGTAGTAACAATCATGTTATCTGTGGTACTTTTTACCCGTCGGATCCCCCTTGGCGCTACTTCCTAGGCCTAAAGTAAGTGCTGCTAAGTCAGGTCGTTTCCCTTTGTACGCCTAGGAACAAGACGGTAAGCGTCGTAGACGCTGTCGAGTTTTTTAATTGAAACTAAAACCGAATCCAAGTGGGATGGATCGGCGAGTTCGAATTCGAACCGCATCCTCGAAATCCGATCACTGCCGGCCTGCGACGAACTCGAAAGAATATTCACATGATGTTCAGCTAATAGTCGGGTTACGTCGGCGAGCAGCCTGGACCTGTCGAGGGCTCTGACTTCGATCGTCGTAGCAAAGACCCCAGAATTTGTCTTATCCCATTCGACCTCGATGAGTCGCTCGGTAGAACTTGCGAAAAGTGACATCGCGTTCGGGCAGTCGCTCCGATGAACCGAAACCCCTCGCCCGCGGGTAACAAAGCCGACTATTTCGTCTCCCGGTACCGGGCTACAACAGCGCGACAGACGGATCATGACGTCGTCTAAACCCTCGACATATATCCCCGCCGAACCGCTGCGCCTGCGGGTGAATCTTGGGGCGTTGAGGCTGATTGGGAGCTGTTCGTCGGAGTCTCCTTTATGGAGCTCCTTAAGTAACCTCTGTACTACGCCTTTAGCGCTAATGTGTCCTTCGCCAATTCCAGCTAAAAATGTATCGGTGTCACCGACGCCCATCATTTCGGCGAGCTGGGTCATCCCAGATGATGCGGTAAGCTTTTGCACCGGGAGGCTCTCTTTGCGCAGCGCCTTGACCAGCTCTTCCCGACCGGTCTCGATAGAGTCCTCGCGGCGCTCCTTTGAAAACCATTGCTTGATCTTTGACCTTGCTCGAGCGGTCGCAACCACCTTGAGCCAGTCCCTAGAGGGTCCCGCATTTTGGACCTTCGAGGTGAATATCTCGACGGTATCACCGCTACGGAGTTCAGAATCAAGGGGGACCAGACGGCCATTGACCTTTGCACCTATACAGCGGTGTCCAACCTCGGTATGGACCGAGTAGGCAAAATCGATCGGCGTGGCCTTGGTGGGTAGAGTAATCACCCTGCCTTTTGGAGTAAAAACGTAGACTTCGTCTAACTCGAGGTCAAGCTTCAAGTTCTCTAGAAACTCGATCGGATCTGGCGTATCGCGCTGCCAATCGACTATCCTCTGCAGCCAGATCATTTCCGCCTGGCTCGAGCCCTCTTTATATCCCCAGTGTGCTGCTACCCCAAACTCGGCCCTCTGATGCATCTCCTTGGTCCTGACTTGTACCTCGAGAGGATTTCCCGTCGGAAGCATCACCGTGGTGTGTAGCGACTGGTAGAGGTTAAATTTAGGTGCGTTTATGTAATCCTTAAACCGTCCTGGCAGCGGATTCCAAAGCGAATGGACTACCCCGAGTGCAGCCCAGCAATCCTTTTCGGTAGCGGTTATAATCCTTATCCCGATGATGTCAAATATCGAGTCAAAGTCCTTTGATTTAAGGACCATCTTTTCATAGATGCTGTATAGATGCTTCGGTCTCCCGCTAACCTCTCCCTCGATGCCGACGGCAAGGAGCCTTTCGGTCGCAGACTCAATAACTGATTGGAGGTATTGCTCCCGCTCCGGAGAGCGCACCTCCACCATCTGTTCAATCTCCGCATAGCGTCGCGGATGCAGGGTGGCAAATGCTAAATCCTCTAGCTGCCACTTAATCATCTGGATACCAAGTCGATGGGCAAGAGGCGCATAAATATCGAGGGTTTCTTGGGCTATACGCCGCTGCTTTAGCTCCGCAAGCGCACCCACCGTCCTCATGTTATGTAGGCGATCAGCCAGCTTTATCACGAGTACCCTAGGATCCCGAGCCATCGCCAACAGCATCTTCCTCATTGTCGCTGCTTGCTGGGCTTCACGAGACTCAAAACTCAGCCGATCCAGCTTTGTCACCCCGTCTACGACCCTTGCTACCTGCTCTCCAAAGCTCGCTTCCAACTCCCCTAGGGAAAGCTCAGTATCTTCCACTGCGTCGTGCAATAGTGCACTCGCTATTGTGATGTCATCGACACCCAGCTCACAAACGATCTGAGCAACGCCAAGTGGATGAATAAGGTAGGGCTCCCCAGACTTTCGAAACTGTCCATCGTGTGCCTTCTCTGCGGCCTCATAGGCAGCCCGAATCATCCCGGTATCCAGACCAGGGTGCGAGTCCTCGTAGGACCGGATAAGCCGATCAGGATTCGGAACGTGGGAAACGATCTGATCCCTTGCCGCAAATGCCATTTGCTTAGAGACTAGACCAAATTAACCAGTTTGCTAACTATTTGGAGCATCCGCCGACTGGCGTAGGAACGAAGTTACATTTATTAACAGTTCAAGTCTGGTAGTGCCGGTCTTAACCTAACGCCTCTTTTTTGTCTTGGACTTCGATCCACCTCGCGGGCTTTGAGCCACCGACCTGACGCCATCGCCGTTTGAAGCTGCGTTTGCTCCTACCAAAGCGGCCTCCTTGGGAGTCAGGAGTACCTGCGCTCCACCCTTGGCCTCTAACCTCATTCGAAGGGTCTTATACCTCTTTTCCCGCTCCTTGAAGAGGACCAAGAGGGGGGATGCGATGAAAATCGAAGAGTAGGCTCCGGTGGTGAGTCCCACGAATAGCGCCAAACCGAAGTCTTGCAAAGTCGTTGCACCAAGAAGCTCCGCACCAATTAGCAGGATGGACAGAATCGGGATGATAGCGACGATTGAAGTGTTCAACGATCTCATCAGCACCTGGTTTACAGAAAGGTTAACCGTGTCGGCGTAACTCATTCGGCCCTTGTTGGCAAGGTCCTTAACGTTCTCCTGGATCCTATCGAAGACGACAATCGTATCGTAGAGGGAGTATCCCAAGATCGTGAGAACGGCAATAACCGTCGCAGGTGTGACCTGAAAGCCCACTATCGCATAGATGCCGACGGTAACCAGTAGGTCGTGAACAACAGCCAACAGGGCAGCCCCGGCCATTTTCCATTCAAATCGCAACGAGATATACAGAGCTATCCCAAGGAAGAAAAAGATCAACGCCCTTTCCGCAGCTGCGGTGATCTCTCCACCCCAGGTTGGTCCGACGTCGGAAAGTCCTACAGTGGAAACCGCTACCCCTCCGTCTTTAGCCAAAAGCGCTGAAACCTTGTCCTCTAGAGCCGTTCGGGCCGGCACGCTCAAGGAGGATAGATCTGCCTCGACTTCGATAGTTCGCCCGGACTTGCCGCCCAGTGAAACCACCGTGGCCTGTCGGACGCCCAGTGATGCTACGTCAGACTGGGCCTTTGCAACGGTCAAGGTCTGCGACGGCACCTCCCATGAAGTACCACCTTTGAAATCGATACCAAAATTAAGGCCCCTAATGCCAACGGCCCCAAGTCCGACGATAATCACTATCGAGGAGAGTATGAACCAGTTTTTCATCTTTGGGATGAATGCAAAGGCGGTCTCTCCGCGATAGAGCCTAGAGAAGACGGAACCCTTTGCCTTAGACGAACCAACGTTGGAAGCGATGAGCTCATCTAGTTGGTCTTCGGTTGTCCCTTCATTAACCATCAATACCCCTATAGGAACTCTTTAGACAGATCACCATTATTCCCATCAACCGCCGACTCCGCTCGGCTTAAGCATCCCGGTCTCCCTAGTTACTTCCCTCTCTTCGCTGGCGAGTAGTCCTCGAGCAACACCCAACCACTTTGCGTGGGTGAATGTCTTACTCTGCCCCAGAAGGATTACCAGCGGTCGCGTAAAGACCCATGCACTCAGCAGATCCAACAGCGTGGATAATCCCAGGAAGAAAGCAAAACCTCTAACTGGTCCGATGCTCAACAGGTAGAGAAGTGTGGCACCGATAAGCGAAACTAAGTCCGCTGCGACGATAGTCCGAAATGCCTTGGTGAAGCCTTTTTCAACCGAGGATCTAATAGGTCTTCCCGCCCTTACCTCATCTTTGAGCCTCTCGAAGAATACGATATAGGAGTCGACCGTGACACCTATGGAGACGATCAACCCCGTTACGCCCGAAAGATCCAGCGTAAGACCGGTCGAGTGGCCTAAATAAGATACGATCCCCCAAAGCATCGCTGCGGTTGTTCCAAGACCCAAAAAGACCACCAGGCCAAGTGCCCGATAGTAGATGATCGCATAGATCATTACGAGCAAAAGTCCGCCGATGCCGGCGAGGACTCCGGCTTTAAGTGAGGCCTTTCCCAGAGTCGCCGACACCGTCTGAACCGTCTGCTGTTGGAGCTGCACGGGAAGCGCTCCATACCGTAGGACGAGGGCGAGGTTATTCGCCTGGGTCTGTGTGAAATTTCCGGTAATCTGTCCCGTGCCACCGAAGGATTTTGAATTAATCTGCGGGGCCGACTCGACTACGTCGTCTAGAACGATTGCTACGTCTTTTTGGTAGTTTGCGGCGGCTATCTTGTCGAAGATTGGAGACCCAGATGAGGTCAAGGTAAAGTCGACAACCCAGTTGCCACTCGAATCCACCCCGGCATACGCAGTTTTCAGAATGTTTCCACTGGCTTGGGAAGGCCCGAGCACGAATCGCGGGCCCGTCGTTCCTTGCTGAGGAAGTATCACATTAGCGCTTGGATGATCTGCGCTTTGCCTAGTTGTTGGCGCATAGGCCATTAAGTTCGACTGAGCCTGTGTAGTGGGACATGCCGCAGCGGGAATCGAACTCTTCTTGATCGATTTTGGAGGGGCAGTGTAAGCCGGTATAGCGCACAACACGGTTCTGAACTCGAGCTGGGCCGTTTGCCCGATAAGTGCCAAAGCACTATTGGGATTTTTAATACCCGGTAACTGGACGACGATGTTCTGTCCCTGGGAGGAGATGTTCGGTTGAGCAACACCCAGGCCATCCACTCGGTTCCTAATAATGGAGATAGTCTGGTTTAGCACCGCTTGGCTAACCGGCTTGACCGGTTTGTAGACAACCGATGCTCCACCTTGCAGATCGAGGCCCAACACGGGCTTATATCCCAGGACTAAAACTGCCGCAAATGCCCCTAGCGAGACCACGACTGAAGCGATGACTGAAAACAACAGATAGGATCTGCGCAACTTAGCGGTAACTCCTCAAAATCCACCGACTGGAAAATCGACTCGACAACTAACTATTTCGCTTTCCGTCGCCGGGCTGATCCTCATCGCCATCTTTAGGGTCGATCTGCTTTTCATCGAGGTCCAAGCTGCTCAGGTCGTCAGGAACTGAACTTCCAGAGTTATAATCGTCCTGGTCTGCGCTATCATCCTCAGAATCGGCAAAACCCCCAGACAATGGGTCGGTACTAAGCCTGTTGAGCGAAGTTCTAGCGAATATCACTTCTATATCCGGGGCTATTTCCACCCACACCTTGTCGGCGACTACCTGAGTTACCCTCCCATAGATACCACCGGCGGACATTACGTGATCGCCATCACCTATTTGACTTTGTGCCAACCTCTGCTTTTTCGCCTTCTGCTGCTGTGGACGCAGAATGAGCATGTACATAATTAGAAAGAGAACCAATAGTGGCAACAATGACGTCAACGCGCGACCCTCCGTAAAGAACAACAGAGTAGCTTACCAACAAAGCACCAAATCTCCCCGCGTAACCAAGAATCACTCAGCGCTAATCAAGTATTGCGCCAAATAGACCTGATCTCAGCCCTAAGGTCATCGAAAGCTCCCTCGGTGATAGCGACTCTGATCTTGGTCATCAGGCGTGACATAAACCAAAGGTTATGTACCGCGAGGGCAGCGCCGGCCGAGGATGGATCGACCCGCAAGAGGTGCGAAATTAACGATCGCGGTAATCTCTGACACGTTGGACAGGGACAATCCCGTTCAATGGGAGCATCCAGAAATAGGTTCTCCCTCCTCCTTAAATGAACCTTTCCATCCATAGCGAGTGCCGTGCCGTGGCGTGCAAGCCTCGTGGGTGAGACACAGTCAAACATGTCGACGCCACGCGCGACCGACTCGACAATGGTGTAGGGGTCTCCGACTCCCATTAGATAGCGCGGGCTCTGCGGAGGCAGGTACTTGGTCACCAATTCGACGATTCCCACCGTGGTGTCCCTCTCTTCCCCTACCGCCAAACCACCTATTGCATAGCCGTCAAAACCTATCTCCACCGTCGCTTGAGAGGAAGCTATTCTCAGGTCGGTCTCTGTACCTCCTTGAACGATCCCGAATAGGGCTTGATCACACCTTGACTGGGAATTACGTGCCCGCTTTGCCCAGTCGATGGTAAGTTCGAGTGCTTTGGCAAGCTTGTCTTTATCATTCGGGAGCATCGTGCAGACGTCCAACACCATTGCGATGTCTGCCCCCAGAGATTCCTGCACTTCGACTGCCAATTCTGGAGTCAACTTATGAAATGAGCCGTCATAGACAGACTTAAAAGTAACCCCTGAACTTTCAAACTTCGCATCCAAGCTCATGACCTGGAAGCCACCGGAATCAGTAAGCATCGCTCTGTCCCACCCGGCAAAACGATGTAACCCACCGACCTTTTTAACTACATCTGCGCCAGGCCGAAGCATTAGATGATACGTATTCGACAGCAAGACGTCGAAACCGGCCTCGGCGACGACCCACGGGGGGGTAAGCCGAACCATTCCCCTCGTACCAACGGGCATGAAGAAGGGCGTTTCGACATTCCCATGGGGTGTGGTTAGTACTCCCCTCCTTGCGAGCTTATCGTTTGCTAGAATTTGCAAGGAAAACTGCCTCACCTACCTGCCCCCTTGGACAGCAGCATTGCATCACCAAAGGAGAGGAAACGGTACCCATTTTGCAATGCGTACTCGTACACTTCCCTCCAGGCGGGACCATAAAAAGCTGAAATCAGCACAACAAGGGTCGATCTTGGCACATGAAAGTTTGTCATCAAGACATCTACCACTTGAAATCTAAATCCCTCTCGAACAAAGAGGTCCGTCCGTCCCGATAGCTCGCCGGTCAGTTTCGCCGATTCGAGGGCCCGCAATACAGTAGTGCCCACGGCCAGTACACGTTTTGCTTGGGTAATCTTTAGCCAGGACTCAACGGGGATGTTATACGCCTCTTCGTGCATTTTGTGGTCAGACAGATTTTCTGACTTGATCGGTAAGAAGGTACCCAGTCCGACGGCAAGGTCGATCTTTACGATCTCAATTCCTTTGGCCTCGATAGCAGAGATTGTGGCTTGGTCAAAGTGGAGTCCGGCAGTTGGGGCCGCAACCGAGCCCTCCCTAGCTGCGAACACGGTTTGATAACGTTCAGGATCTGAAAGTTCGGCCTCAATGTAGGGTGGAAGGGGGATTTCACCGAGTCGCTTGGCAAGCTCTGCGTCTACTATTCGGACCAACCGAAGGCCAGAACGGTCCTCGGAGCAGACTTCAAGTACCGGGCTTTCGTCAACGACCAGCACCTCGCCGCCTTTTATCCGCTTGCTCGGACGGATAAGTGCCTTAAAATTCCCTTCACCATCACCCTCTATCAGCAGTACCTCGCAACTTCCCCCTGACTTCCTCCTCAGCCTTAGCCTGGCGGGAATGACCTTTGATTCATTCACCACCACGACGTCACCGGGAAGCAAAACATCGGGGAGGTCACTAACCAGGCGGTTAACTATGGCTTTGGGACCGTGCCTTGCATCGAGAAGACGAGCCGAGCTTCGCGGCTCGAGGGGGTGCTGGGCGATTCGTTCCTTTGGTAGCGAGTAGTCGTATGCGCCAAGGTCTCCCTGAGAAAGCCTACTTCCTTCTGCCAATCCACCCTCCTTTAGGCGCGTTAGCCTGTATCCCCTGTTGATAAAGGGTCCCTTCACAAAATAGGCATTCATGAAAAGGCTATTTATGAAAAGGCTATTTATGAACGGGGATACAGACTAGTTCGAAAGGTAAGGAACTAGCGGTTTTGAGGGAAACCGAAGTCTACGCCTTCTCGATGTTCCTGCGGCCATCGAGATGTCACCGCCTTTAGCTTGGTATAGAAACGAACTCCATCCTCTCCGTGGACGTGAGTATCACCAAAGAGTGAATCTTTCGCTCCTCCAAAAGAGTAATACGCTACCGGGACGGGAATCGGGACGTTAATCCCGACCATGCCTGCATCAATAGACCTCTGGAAGCGCCTTGCGGCACCTCCGTCTCTTGTGAAAATTGCCGCACCGTTAGCGTATGGGTTTGCATTTACCAATTCAATCGCCTGTTCGAAGTCTTCAACCCTGACCACCGACAGCACCGGTCCAAAGATCTCGTCCCTATAGACGTCCATGTCGGGACGAACTTCGTCGACCAGCGAAGCACCCAGAAAGAATCCACCGTTTTCGGCTGAGTAGAGGGCATGGCTTCTCCCGTCGGTGATTACCTTTGCTCCTTGACTCATTGCAGAGTCAATGTAACCCGCTACCCGGTCACGGTGGGCCCGAGTCACCAGTGGACCCATCTCCGAGGAAATCTGGTCCCCAGGTCCGATCTTAAGCGCGGCCATTTTAGTTTGGATCGCAGCCACCAGTTCGTCTGCCACTCCGCCTACTGCGACTACCACCGAAATTGCCATACACCTCTCGCCCGCCGACCCGTATGCAGCCGATACCGCGGCGGTTGCTGCGCCATCTACGTCTGCGTCTGGCAAGACGACCATATGGTTTTTCGCCCCGCCAAGTGCCTGTACCCGCTTTTTCTCCGCTGCGGCCCTTTCGTAGATGTATTTGGCGATCGGAGTTGAACCCACAAAACTCACGGCCTTTATCTTTGGGTGGCCCAGAATAGCATCGACGGCGACCTTGTCACCTTGAACTATGTTGAAAACGCCCTCTGGAAGACCGGCCTCCTGGAACATCTCGGCGAGCAGGAAAGACGCCGACGGGTCTTTCTCCGACGGCTTCAGTATAAATGTGTTACCGGCGGCAATCGCGATTGGGAACATCCACATCGGGACCATTGCTGGAAAGTTGAATGGAGTAATACCCGCAACCACCCCAAGCGGCTGCCGTATCGAATAAGTATCAACGTCCTTAGAAACTTGGTCAGAAAGCGATCCCTTGAGAAGTTGAGATATGCCACAAGCAAACTCGAGGACCTCCTGTCCCCTCTTCACCTCGCCCAGTGCATCGGAAAGTACCTTACCATGCTCGGCGGTGATCAGTTTTGCCACGTCCTTTGCCCGTTGCTCAAGTATCTCGCGAAAATTAAAAAGTATCCTTGTGCGTTGTGCCAACGAGGCATCGCTCCAGGACTCGAAGGCCGCAGTCGACGACGCTACGGCCTCGTCGACTTCGGCTGCGTCAGCCAAGCCAACCAGCTTTGTCACCTCACCTGTAGCGGGATTGAACACCTCCGAGGTTCGGTTGGACTTTGAGGGTACCGCCTTATTGTCTATAAAATGCGAAACTGTTTCTAAAGCCATCTATTTCCCTGCCTTGAATAAGTATGCCAATTCAATTGCCGAAATAACCATCTATCTCGACATGAGCTAGTGCCTGTTTACCCTTGCTTTTGAGGGAGACAGGCACGACGAGTGATCAGCTTGCGGCGGCCTTCGACGCCTCGGTAATTGCTAAAGCGAGGATCTCGGCACCATCGACAGCCTCTTCTTCCGTGATCGAAAGAGGTGGTGCGATTCGAAGCACATTACCCAGCAGTCCTCCCTTGCCCACCAGCAAGCCCTTTGACTTAGCCTCCTCGGAAACCGCTGAAGCGAGAGGTGCGGAAGGCACGACACTTCCTGGCTCACAGATCTCTACGCCGATCATTAGACCTTTGCCCCTGACGTCGGCCACGATAGGCACCTCCCCTACGAGTCCTTTTATACGATCAAAGATTATTTTTCCTGTCTTGACTGCATTGGCTTGCAAATCATTTGAAAGCAGATAGTCGAGATTTGCGTTACCTGCGGCTGTAGCCAACGCAGTACCACCAAATGTTGAAATCGAGGACGCAGCGAGTGAATCCATGATCTCCGGCCTAGCTATTACACCGGCTAGTGCCATACCATTGCCGATCCCCTTGGCAAAGGTAATCAAGTCAGGTGTCAGGTTGTGAGCCTGATATCCCCAGAAATGCTGGCCAGTTCGCCCCCAGCCGGTTTGCACTTCATCGGAAATGTATAAGATTCCCCGCTTATCCAACACCTCTTTCAGAGCACCGAAATATCCGTCGGGAGGCATTGAAAAACCACCCACGCCTTGGATCGGTTCTGCGATCAGCGCCGCCACGTCGCCAGAGGTGCAGGTTTGGAGAACATCCTCGAGGTCCCAAAGGCCCCTCTGGAGGTATTCAGAGTCTGATAGACCCGCTAAAGGTCCACGTAGTCTCGACCCTCCTTGGAGGTATGTGACGTTAAGCGGGCTGAATGAAGTAGGAGAATAACCACTGTTGCCCGTCACCGCAAGGGAAGAAAAAGACCTTCCATGGTAGCTGTTCCTAATGGCCAATATTTGATTCGATCGCCTGAACCCGCTAGCGAGTAGGAGCGCTGCATCATTAGCCTCCGTGCCCGAAGTCGTGAAAAATACCTTGGCATCCTCAATTCCCGACAAGGATGAAATCTTCTCGGCGAGTTCGACCATAGGCGAAATCAGATAGAGGGTCGATGAATGGATCATCTTGGCGGCTTGTTTCTGAATCGCCTCGACCACCTCAGGAACTGCATATCCCGTCATGGTGGTCAGGATTCCTCCAAAAAAATCCAGATAGGTCCGCCCATCCGAAGCAGTTACGTATCTCCCAGAACCCGACACCAATTCGATGGGTTCGTTATAATACAACGCAATCCACTTAGGCATTACGGCCTTATGCCGCCTCAACAGGTCGTCAGAAGACATCTTCTCCCCCTAGCTCACTATCAAATATCCAAAACGATTAAACCTTAGCACTATTTGTAACATCGTTTGTACTATTTATTGTACTGTTACAATAGAATGGGGTGAATTTCTCGCCTCTCATGAGAAACCATTCCCAAGGAGTTGGATCTTGAGCCAAGTGCCTACAGATAGGGCCAAGGGGGCGGGTAATAGTGATGAACTAACCGCTGCCATCATTGCTAGCGGAGAAAGGACCGTCAAGGGCCTGATCGCTAAATATATTGACCTGTACAACGCGCAGAGGCTTCAGCCAGGTGATCGACTTCCCCCAATTCGAAAAGTAGCTACCGATGTCGCAATGAGTCCAACGTCAGTGGGCCTTGCCTGGCGGTACCTCTCCGAACAGGGCTACATAATCGGTCAGGGTAGAAGCGGAACCTTTGTAGCTCATCGTCCGCTAACTAAAGCCCGCCAAGAGCAGACCAGATGGAATCCGGTTCCCAACCACTCGAGTTCCATGGTGGACCTTTCCCTCGGCTTCCCGGACCGTAATCTTTTGCCAAAATTGGCCTCGAGCAGTTTTGAAAAGATAATTGATCTTTCCGCGTCGGGCTATCACGAGGACCCAGTCCTACCGGAACTAGCGGAAAGGCTCTATGAGCTGTTTCCCTTTTCGAAAGAAGACTCCGCAATTACGGTCGTAGACGGATCCCTCGACGCCATTGACCGCCTTCTAAAAGAGGTCGCCTCAATGGGAGATGCGGTGGCGGTCGAAAATCCTAACTTTCCTGCAATTTTTGATCTCGTCGAGGTCAACTCGCTAATACCCATACCAGTAAGCATGGATTCAGGCGGGATTCTGCCTGACTCACTAGAAGAGGCGATTAACGCTGGTGCAAGGGTACTGATAACCCAACCGCGCTCGCAAAACCCAACGGGGTGTTCTAGGAGCCAAGAACGTACACGAAAACTCGCTTCGGTAATCCAGGCGTCATCGGAGAGCTTCTTCATAATCGAAGACGACCACTCCGCAATGATCTCATGTTCTGAGTTTGACTCCTTCGCTCATTTGCTCCCTGACAAGACGGCGCACATCATCAGCTTCTCCAAGTCTCACGGACCGGACCTAAGAATCGCCGCCATATTTGCTCCCGACGAAATAATCAATAAGATCGAATACCGGCGCAGGCTCGGGCCAGCTTGGACCTCAAAGACACTCCAACATATACTCGCCAATCTCCTGGCGGACCCAAAGGCCATAGCAAAAATAAGCAAAGCCCAAGAGGTCTATCGTCGGCGAAGGCTCGGCCTAGGAAAAGAAATGGCTGGTAACTGGAGTGTCTCACCACCCACCGACGGCCTCAACCTCTGGATTCGGGTCGAGGACGAAACTCAAACACTCATTTCACTAGCGTCTAAGGGAGTAGTTGCCGCGCCTGGTAGCCATTTTTGGCTCAACGGACCTAGCTATCCGGCCATCCGCCTGACCTTGGCTTTTGCAGACCACGACGAAGACCGCTTGACTAAGGAGATTGCGGCTTCTATAGCACAGAGGTCGACATCTTTCAGAATGTAGCCGACGCGTCCTGTTCCCACCAAAGACCGATCTAATCCTGATCGATCTCCGAGAACAAATCCTCCATCGGCTGATGGTAGTCAGGAACGTAGTTAAGTCCTAGATGCGCATAGGCAAGTTCCGAAGCTACCCGACCCCTTGGCGTCCTCAAAACCATGCCACTTTGGACCAAAAAAGGTTCATAGAAATCCTCTAAGGTCTCCTTGTCTTCTCCTAGTGACACCGCCAGTGAACCAAGGCCTACGCCACGGCCAGCGAAGTTGGTACAGAGCAACGAAAGGATCTTTATATCAACAGAATCCAGGCCAAGCTTATCTACGCCAAAGACACCAAGACCGTCCCTCGCTGTTTTCAGGTCTATCTCAACCCTTCCCTCGACTTCGGAATAGTCTCTAACCCTCTTCAAAAGCCGATTGGCCAGCCTCGGCGTCCCACGTGATCGAATTGCAATCTCTCGAGCCGCGTCTTCGTCAATGGCAATATTGAGGATCCTGGCGGCCCGCAAAACTATAGCGTGGAGTTCATCTACAGAGTAGAACTCCAGCCTTCCGATAATGCCAAAGCGGTCGCGAAGTGGGCCAGTTAGCATTCCTACCCGAGTCGTAGCGCCGACCAAAGTAAAGTGATCGAGATCGATCCTTACCGAACGCGCCGTCGGTCCCTTTCCAACCAGCACATCTATTTTGTAGTCCTCCATGGCAATGTAAAGCATCTCCTCAATCTGGTGAGGAATGCGATGGATCTCGTCTATGAACAGTACGTCTCCATCCTTTAGATCCGACAGTATCGCCGCAAGGTCACCCTGTCTTACTAATGCCGGTCCTGAGGTAACCCTAAAGTTTGTTCGCATTTCATTGGAGATCAATGAGGCGAGCGATGTCTTGCCCAACCCGGGAGGTCCGCCAAAGAGAAAGTGATCTACCGGCTGATTACGAAGTCTTGCTGCCTCCAAGACGATTCCAATGCGCTTCACCAAGTCCCTCTGTCCGATAAATTCAGAAAGTCTCGTCGGCCTCAGTAGATTCTCATTTGACGCGTCGTGATCCCAGTCTCGGTTTAAACTTGGGTCAACGATTCCCCTGCTACTGCCTTCTCCGACAGATGGAGTCCCGTCTCCATCTGCGCTCACTATTACTTCTCGCCTAGGGCTCACCTAGCCATACTCCTCAAACAGAACCTTACCGCCTGAGCTACCGATGCGTCTTTTGGAATAAGAGGTAAAGTAGCCGATATTTCTGCCTTGTCGAATCCCAAACCCAAGAGGGCCGATAGTACTTCAGACTGCAACTCGTTGGCTTCGCTTCCAGATGGGGCGGTCCTGCCAACGAGGAGATCCTTGGGCAACCTGCCGGAGAGTTCGGTAATCAGCCTCTGGGCCAACTTCTTGCCGACCCCTGGCGCTACACAGATTGTATCTAGGTCCGACTCCTCGACTGCTTTCCAAAGTCTTTCACGACCGATGGTCCCCAACAAAGACATCGCAGCAGCCGGACCTATTCCGGGAATCTTTCGCAACACGTCAAAACCGACTCGGTCTGCCTTTTCCAGAAAGCCGAAAAGCTGGGTTCCATCCTCTTTGGTTACCGAGCGGATGTAGAGACTCACCGTATCCCCAGGCTTCAGTTGACCAATTGTGGACTTGGTGACGTCGACCTGATATCCGACCCCAGAGACTAAAACAACGATAGAAACGTCATCTACGAGCTCCAGCATTTCCCCCACGAGCTGAACTATCACCTCGTGCCCCCGGAGAATGCACGATTCCTAGCACTGAGCACCTGGTGATGGTATGCGAGACCAATTGCGTCTGCTACATCCGGCGGCTCGGGGGTATTTTGGAGAGCAAACTCGATCTCGACCATTCTTTGAACTTCACGCTTGGTAGCCGAACCAGTTCCACAAAGGGTCATCTTCACTTCATTTGATGAATAACTCACTACCGCTGCCGAAAACTGAGCCGCAGCAACCAACGCTACCCCACTGGCCTGTCCGACACTCATGGCGGTCTTGGCATTGGTTTGAAATAGAACCCTCTCGACCACGACTACTTCGGGTGGGAACTCGGTAAACAACTTACAAAGCTCTTCAAATAATTCAGCCAAGCGCTTTTCGATTCCCAGGGTCGGCAAAGTCTCGATAACCCCTGCACACTCTATCGATTTGAACGGTGCGGGGTGAAGCACCGCAAATCCGCATCTGGTGAGCCCAGGATCTATACCGATGACATACATGTGTTCGATACTACTGCCTTAGTTCGATGAACCGTGCATCTTGCCTAGCTCACCGATCTAAGGGCGTCTAGGAGCTCTTCGGTTGGCTGGAAAGTCAGGCCCGCCCTTGTTCGTTTGGCATAAACTACCTCACCCTCACCATCGAGAACGAATACCGATCTGCGATAGAACCCTAAGGGCCCTAGCACCCCGTAGAGTTCGGCAACCTCCTTCTCCTCGTCGCAGAGCAACGGAAAGGAGATCTGATTCTTCTCGGCGAAAAGCGCATGGCTTTGGGCACCTTGAGCGGAGATGCCAAATACCTTTGCACCAAATGAGTTAAATTCCTTCAGAGAGGTCGAATAGGACCTGAGCTGAGCGGTGCACACCGGAGTATGATCCTCTGGATAAAATACCAGCACAACAGGCTGCCCTCGATAAGCTTTTAGTTGGTACTCGCCTTCTGGCACTCCAAATAGTGTGAAATCGGGTGCAACATCGCCGACGGAAACGTCCACAGACTATCCCTCCAAAGTTTCGATTATTTCATCTGGAATGTCAAAGTTTGCGTATACGTTCTGCACATCGTCGTTATCCTCGAGTGCGTCAATGAGTTTCAATATCTTTCGAGCATCATTTTCTGAATCAATTTCAATCGTAGAACTCGGGACTAGCCCCAACTCGGCGGAGAGGACCTTAAATCCTGCGGCTTCCAAACCCGCCCTGACCGCAGCTAGTTCCGAAGGTCCAGTTGTAATTAACCAAGTATCACCGTTGTCGGTAACATCTTCTGCTCCAGCTTCGAGTGCGGCCAGAGTAACCTCGTCCTCATCTGATTCTCTGGGCAGTTCAAGTTGGCCCTTTCGCTCAAACTGCCAGGCAACCGCGCCGGGCTCAGCCATTGCGCCACCATTTTTAGAAAAGCAAGAACGCACATCGGCGCCGGTTCGGTTTCTGTTGTCAGTCAGGCACTCGACGATTATCGCGACCCCACTGGAAGCATATCCTTCGTAAGATACCGCCTCGTACCTAACACCCTCTAGCTCGCCGGTACCTCGCTTTATTGCACGCTCGATGGTGTCGAGAGGAACGGAAGCTTCCCTCGCCTTAGCAAACATTGTACGCAGGGTTGCATTGGAACTAGCATCCCCGCCCCCTTCTCGGGCGGCAACCTCTACCTGGCGAATCAACTTGGCAAAGAGCTTCCCACGAGCCTGGTCTTGGGCCCCTTTTTTGTGCTTTATAGTCGCCCATTTGGAGTGTCCAGACATCTATTCCTCGCTATTTCTCTGACAGAATCTTTGATACAAATAACTGGTGCAAGCGCGTGTCTCCCGTAAGCTCTGGGTGAAACGAACAGGCCAACAACCGATCCTGTGCACAGACTACCGGGACTACCCTGTGGGAATCGTCATCGAAGCTATAGCTGACCTCGGCCAAAATAGCAACTTCTTTGGCAACCTTCTCCACCACGGGGGCTCTAATAAAAACCGCCCTGACTGGCGGGCCATCAATCCCACTTACCACAAGATCGGCCTCGAACGATTTAATCTGCCGACCGAAGCCGTTTCGCCTGACGGCTATGTCCATAAGAGCAAAACCGTTCTGATCCGACCGGCCGTCAAGAACCTCCCTGGCCAGAAGGATCATCCCGGCACAAGTACCAAACGCAAAAAGCCCCTCGCTTAGCGCTTTCGCAACTTCTAAAAGAAGGCCAGAGGACTCAAGGAGCATTGACATAGTTGTGGATTCACCGCCCGGAAGTATCAGGCCATCAACACCAGAAAGATCCTTCGGGCTACGAACCTCCCTTGTGGATACACCCAGTTCCGAAAGTACTGCTATGTGCTCTTGAAAATCACCCTGAAGCGCTAGAACGCCAACGGTAAGTGCCACCGACTACCAGCCGCGCTCTGCCATCTTCACGTCAACTTCGTCTGCGTTGATCCCGACCATTGGTTCACCAAGATTTCTAGACACCTTCAAAAGGATCGTCGGATCCATATAGTGAGTCGTCGCCTCTACAATTGCCCGAGCCCTCTTTGCCGGGTCTCCCGACTTGAAGATGCCCGACCCAACAAAAACCGCCTCAGCCCCAAGCTGCATCACCAAGGCAGCATCAGCTGGAGTAGCAAGTCCCCCCGCACAAAATAGCGGAACGGGCAGGCGGTGCGTCCTATGGATCTCGGAAACTAGTTCGTATGGAGCCTGAATGTTCTTCGCTATTCCGAAAAGCTCCGCTGGATCAGCAGAAATAATCTTTTTGATTTCGGAAGTTATCGAGCGCAGGTGCCTAACCGCCTCCACAACATTTCCCGTACCGGCCTCACCCTTCGAGCGAATCATCGCAGCACCCTCAGATATCCGCCGGAGTGCCTCACCGAGGTTGGTTGCACCACACACAAACGGAACGTCGAATGACCATTTATCGATGTGATACGCCTCGTCCGCTGGGGTGAGTACCTCACTCTCATCTATGTAGTCAACCTGCATAGCCTGAAGGATCTGTGCTTCACCAAAATGACCAATTCTGGCCTTTGCCATCACTGGAATGGTCACCGTCGCTTGAATCTCTTCAATAAGAGCCGGGTCGCTCATACGAGCGACACCACCGTCCCTCCTTATGTCCGCCGGGACCCTCTCGAGAGCCATAACTGCCACTGCGCCAGCATCCTCGGCGACCTTGGCCTGATCGGCGTTGACCACATCCATGATCACGCCACCACGGAGCATCTCCGCAAGACCACGCTTTACCCTTGCAGTACCGAACTCATTGCTCTGGGCATCCACTTCTATCACTCCTTACACCTATACCAATCGATTCTACACCGGGCCGACGCATCCCAATAGCTAACAAGACTCTCCGTAGACTCTCAGAAGAACCACATCTTCCCAAGGCCGATTCAATCTGCTAGGTGCCTTGGATCGATGGCAAACATACCAGTATACGGGGGCCGATCTATCCGCTACAACGACTAGACGGTTGAACTCCATCCGCAAAGACCTTGAGGACTTTCAAGTCGGCGAACAGCTACGGAACGGTAGGAAAAAACAAATTGGCCTCTATGCGGGTCGACTTGGTGCAATTTGGCAATGAATGGCCTGGCGAAGGGGCCCGCTTAGCGAGGAAAACCTCTTCGAGCCATATCCTGTTTCCGCCTCCGAGTCCTTAGAAGTCGACGATAAAAGAGCGATGAAACTAAGTAACGTTCCCTTGGTTCACAAGATTTCCAGTCGGACAAAAAACCCTCGCGGAGTTCTAGCCCCCCTGATCCCACCGCTGAGCGCACCTACGAGTTTGCGAGCTTTGAAAAGAATTCAGTCTCACCCATTGCAGGTGTTCAAATCGAGTTAGCGCCTTGGCTAATTGGCCGTTATCCGACCGCCAATCTCCACCATCTCCACCCAGGTCCTACCAGGTTGCAAAAATACCGGCTTACCATTTGAGGTAGCGTACTGAACCACGGCATTACTCGCAGTCTTGGTCCAGGTTCCGCTTACTTCTTTTCCTCCAGAGAAGAAGTAAGCCTGTCCGGTACCAACCTCGTCGGCTACCGGGACCGGATTACCCGCCGGATCGACAAACCCGGTGTTAGAGTACGGCATCAGCTCGACGATTACATTCTGGGCTGAAATCGCTTGACCAGAAACCGCCCCAACTTGCGGCGTACCATTGGTCGCCCTGGTCCAACCGTCTATCTGTGGACTCCAGGTCCATTGCGCGGTAACTGCACCAGAAAATTCGACGCTGAAGCTGGTGACCGACCTTGCCCCTGGAACCGAAAATGCGCTGCCGCTTTTCCGGTACTTAAACAGAATTGGGGGTGGGCTCCCTTTCCCTCCGGCCGATTTCCTGAGGACCGACGTAGAAGAGTACAAATTGTGCGGAGCTAACCGGGTAGAAAGCCGATAGTAGTCTCCTCCAGCAAAAGAGTTGGCGCCAACATCGATAATCCCGGTAGCCCTCGCGTCGGCCACGAAGGTGGGAATCCCGCCCGAGTAAGCAAAAAGTCCCCCTAGTGTCGCCAGGAGGTCGGCATCAGAGGCCCTCACGGACCTAATTGGACCGAGGACCGACGAACCATGACTCTGGAAGACGACAAAGTACCGTGTGAGACCTCCCTCTACCATCTCCTCGTAGACCACATCCGAGCTATCCACCCCAGATTGAGGCCAAGCCTGCGGGGCGTTGTCTATCTTTACTTCGAGTGATGGTCTGGTTGCAGCGGCCTCACTCGGCGCCACAAGCCCAGTCAGGGGATATAGATATTGAGTTGGCGAGGTAGTGTTCGAACTATTTGAAGTCGAGGAGGTCGATGAAGAACTGCTACTTGAAGTAGACGTCGAACTGCCGCAAGCCGCCAACATGGTGGATAACGCAATCCCAGTTACCACAAGACCTTTGAACTTTAACAAAATAAGATACCTCCCCCGCCTGGAGTCGACAGACGGATCGATGAAACTCGAACAAATTAGGACCCCGCTTAAAGCTGCTTCAGCTCGGCAATCCTTTCGTCAAGGGAAATGCCAGGAAGGCCCGGCACCAACCAAGATGCTGCCGTTACTTTAAACGGCTTTGATGAAGATTGGCCCAAAGACGCGATATCGTTCAATCTGCTCAGCGCCGATGCTAGAGCGGGTGGATATCGGGTCATCGAAACACCCGAGATATCGGCCAAAACCACTCGCGCTGCCGAACCAGCCGACAGCTTCTTCGGAGATCCCCCCGAGAAGAGGCCGATTATCCCATTTACGTAGGCCAATCGTGCCTCAAACTGGCAAACACCAGACTTGATCCTCATCAACTCTCTAGCGACAACCGCCTCAAGCTCGACCCTGTTGAAGAATCCAACGGCCCCCGAAGTAAAGATAATCGTCGGCATTTTGCCGTTGTACAATGACCCGACATTGGGGAAATCAGAATCAACCACCGCAAAACTCACTTGGTCAATCCCGACGGTGACACCGAGACTATCCAGGAGGCTCTCGAGCCTTGATGCGAAATGCGGCTCGGGAGTAAGTAATCGAAATCTATTTATAGCGAACCTCGCACATGATATGTAAAGCGCCTCGACAGCGATAAGACCCACCGCCAGACCAACCGGAATGGCTATTATGCTCGCAAAACTCAACTTAAGTGTCGAAGTCACGAGGTAGCTTGCCAAGTAGGCGATAACCGAGAATACAAGTCCTAGCGGCCAAAAGACGGACAGAGCCTCAATTCGACGCTTCGTGGGCTCAAGTAGTGGTCGTCCGGCCCAAGCTGTACCCTTATCCAAGTTTGTCAACACTAGTAGAAGCATAAAATCAAAGGCTGCTAAACAGAGTCATTATGTCCTTTGAGAATTAACTCCTCATATTTGGCGATGTACTTCTCGGCCAGCTTTGCCATCGAGAATTCTTCGGCCCTAGCGAGTCCCTGCTCTTGGAGACCTTGTCTCAATTCATCCTCAACTATCAGGCGGCGCAGTGCCGAAGCTAAAGCTGGCTGATCGCCGGGCCTCACCAGAATTGCTTCTCTGTCGGCCCGAGCAACATCACGATAACCAGATATGTCGGTTGCTATGACCGCCGCACCAGCCGCCATAGCTTCGAGCAAAACAAGACCAAAACTCTCTCCGTACAATGATGGTGCGCACACTACGTCCGCAGCGAGCATTCTCGCAGTGGCTTCTTGGTCGGATATCCTGCCTAGCCAAATAAACCTATTGTCATCCTGGGTATCTTGGCGCAATGCCAGCGTTTCGCCGCCATCTCCCGCTATCCAGATTTCAAAATCCTCCTCTACCCTCTTTGCGGCCTCAATTAACACTGAGAGACCCTTGCGATGTTCATGCCGACCAATGAAAAAAACGACGAAGCGCTCCTTTGGCCAAGGAGCAGCGTCTCTGAATCTAGCGATATCTACCCCATTCCCAACGACCTCGTAGCTGCCCCCGACTGCCCTCTGCGCGGTGATTGCGGCGGCCTCAGATACCGCATACCTATAAGCAAGTCGACTGGTTAGGCTGCGGACTAATTTCCCATAGGTTCGATATGCTCCAGATACTCCACTTCGATGAAATGTTCCGACCACTATTCCTTTAGCCTTGGCCAAGGAGAGAATTCCAACAAAAGGTGCCGCTGGCTCGTGGATGTGGACGACCTGATAATTCCCTTCCTTTAGGATCCGGGATATCCTGTGGGCGAGGAATGCGGAGATCGAAATCGGAGCCATCGAGCCATTCGCCGAGAAGTTTACGCTGTGTCCCAAGTTGATAAAATACTCCGACGAGGTCACGATGTCCGAGGGAGCAATAACGTCAACTTCGCATCCCATAGAGCGCATCGCATGAGCTAATCCAGCCGCCTGACCTTGTACACCTCCCGGGACACTCATCGAATAAGGAGAAATCTGCGCAATCTTCAAGTTAAATTCTTTCCTCGATGCACTATAGTTCTTAGCCAACTATAGGTACCTCAGTTCATTCCGCCGTCGGGCCGACTTACCGGCGCTCACACTCCCGATAGAGAGAGTAAGGCAAATTACTAGCCCGTAGTTCAGGTCCCTGAACGACCAATAGAAGGCTTTTTACTATTCTGAGCAGCGAATCTATGTCTGTAATTGCTAAATGTGTAGTCATGTAGTGTGATTTATATTTTATTTATATTCCAGGTAA
>JAKCBW010000086.1 GCA_021842145.1 Actinomycetes bacterium | reverse complement strand
ACCTGACGAAAATGGCACGCTTCAAGTCCGAGCTCGCCAGTATTCCCACCGGGACGGAGGTTACCATCCTCGAATGCGCTGCGGCGGAGGGATTGGAGACCCTCGACTTCAGCCACTCTGACCTCTTGATTGAACAGGGTTACCTTTCCGCCTGCGAGACATTAGGGATAGAGCCGTCTGAGTCTCCCGAATGGATCACCAAGGACGACTTCGAGGTCGAGCCGATAAGGTCCCTGAGAAACTACAAGGCGGTGCTAGAGGCGGCCCACCCGGTCGGTACGATCACGTCCCTGGTTAGGAACACTAAGTCCCAGAGGCGCAGGCATTTCCAAACCTTGACCGACGACCTAGTCGAGCTGGCAGAAGAGGAGTTCTAAGGAGACACCTTTGGGTGTCACTGGAGCGAATTATCCGATCCGCCCTTCGGGTCGAACCGAAAGCCAAGCCTGATATTCGAGGCCTCGCTGGGGTCACATCTCAAGCGGAGCTTCCCTTTTGAATCTAGTAATCCAAACGAGTATCAATCGTGGGAGCTTGGCGTTGGACCAGGCGTTGCATTCAAACAAGCCGGGAGATGATTGGCGGAGGGACCGATCGTGTCCCTGGGTTTAATTTCCAATCCCACCAGTGATGTATCCATCCTCCTCGTCAGGGCGTTCTGTTTCCGAGAGACGTTTCATCAAAACACTGCGTGCCCTAAAGAGCCTGGATTTCAGTGCCCCGAGGCCGCAACCGCAGATCAGTGCTGCGTCGGCGTAGCTGAAACCTAGAACCGACGTGAGTACGAAGGCGGACCTCAACTCCAAATCCAAAGAGTCGACCGCACTCCACAGGTCCACGACCGCTGTGAAATCGCCCTGGTTGACAACTATCGCTGTGTCATCCAACCTTGTGGTAGTTGGGGATGACTTACGTAGGTAATCGATAGCGACGTTATGTGTGATCGAAAGTAACCAAGTCTTCGCCGAATGGCTCGGATCGAAGCTGCCGCTAGACCTCCAGGTTCTCAGATAGACCTCCTGCGCTAGGTCATTTACGGAACCCTTATCGAACAGTATCCGGCCCAGGTAGCTGACCACCAGTAGCTGGGTCTGTTGAAAGAACTCCTCGAAAGCGATGGAATCTCCGCGGGAGGTGCTGACCAGTAGGTCTTCTAAGCGATGATTTGAACCCCAGCGAAGCCTTGTCACGAAAGATTAACCTTTGGCCCGAGAAACTTTTACCACCCAGCCTACGTATACGAAGTATATGGAAGCGAACGAAATCTGCGAGATCTTCAGAAGAGGTGTCGAAGGACTCTTCGACTACGAGGCAAACGGCCCTGACGATTTCGAACTACAGTCCCACCTCCGGCAATGCGATCAATGCGCTGACTGGCTCTTGATGAGGATCTCGTTGGAAGGAGCAACAAAAGGTGAGAGGCTTATAGCCAAAGCCGCGAAGATCCAAACACCGCTGGAGCTAGCCCTCTCGGAGAAGAAGTCAGCCAGGCTCGCCTACCACTCATTCAGGGTCATACTGGGATCGGTAGGAGTGCTACTTGTGACAGAGGCGCTGATACACCTGCTAATGCCTTCTGCACCCAACTACGGCGGCCACCTGACAGAAGACGTCGCATCTTTTGAGTTTGGAGTCGGCCTCGGCGCTCTAGCCGCTGGGATCCGTTCACAGTTCGCCTGGATGATGAGATTTATCCTCACCCCAAGCGCACTGCTGCTCGTCTTGACTGCGGTAGTCGGGATTATCCAGCACCAAACCACTTTGGTTATAGAGTTACAGCACCTTCCCGTCGTCCTCGGTGCGATCTCCGCCAACGCAATAGTGATCCTCTCGAGGCCAACCAGGCACCAGCCAAAAACCCTCACCATATTGAAGTCAAAGTCGACTGCCACGAGAATCCGGTTGGTCAAAATCGCAAAGAAGGCGGTCCTTGCGCCCGCTCTGACCACTGCAGGTGGCTTCGTCCTCCGGCTAATGCGACCCGAGCGAAGTTCGAATTCTGCATCCACCTTCATCTATAAGCGCACTGTCGAGGAAAGTCCTCCGTCAAAGTCAGCATTGCGACCCGGCAGTTCGATGATTCTCAACCTTTTCAAACAAAGAATGACTTTTACAGCTTGCACAGCTGCAGCCATCGGGTTCGCTGGTGCTCACTTTTGCAACAATGACCCGACAAAGGACGCCTAGATGCCTAATAACAGTGGACCATCCGACTTCGGCTCCCTTGGGGGCCTGCTAAACAGCCAGCTCGAGGTGATAGCCCTGAGCTCGATCGGCATCCTATTGGTGCTGTACCTTGCGCTCAGGTTAACCGGCTTCGAGCCGAGCCGCCGACTGGCTAGCCGATTGGCCGACAAGAGATGGATGACCAGGGACCCTCATTCCGAGGGTTCTCGAACCAAGTTCCTCAGAGTAGCATTCGGCGTCATCTGGATCATCGACGGAGTGTTGCAGCTCAGGCCATCGATGCCTGGTGGGCTCGTCACTCAGGTCGCCGACCCTTCACTGCTCGGTGCACCTAGTTGGATCAACGACATCGCAAATCCGTTTCTCAGCCTGTGGAATAACCATCCGGTCAAGTTGGACATCGTCTCGGGAATCATCCAGCTGCTGATTGGTGTTGCGCTATTGGCGGACATCGGTCCGATCTCGAGGCGGGTCGTGCTTTATGGATCTCTCCTCTGGGACCTGATAGTTTTCATCGTCGGTAACGGAGGCGGCGTATTCTACTCCGGGGCTGCCTTTGCTACCGGTGCACCTGCGGCGATAGTCGTCTACGCGTATGTCGCTATCCTCTTGTTATCCGCCGATTCTTCGAGATCCTGGGTAGCTAAGGTTCGACCCACCGCCTACTTCGTCAGCGCATTTCTAGCAATCGGCGCTCTTCTCCAAGCATTACCGTCTGAGGGGTATTGGCAGAAAGGTGGCCTCTCGTCCTACCTAACCCAGATGGCGTCGTCGGTTCAGCCGTGGTTGGTCGCCGAGCCGGTAAAGCTCTATTCCAGCTTCGCAAGCCACTCTCCAGTAATTGCAAACGCGATAATGGTCATCGTCCCCCTAAGTGCGGCGGTAACTTTAGCGCTTAGACCTACGTCTAAGCCCGTTGTGCTTTGGGGGACCATAGCTGCGCTTTTTGGATGGTGGATCGGGCAGGATATGGGGGTATTCTCTCCGACCGGGACCGACTTCAACTCAGGCTTCCCACTCGCTGTGGTGATATTTTCGCTCATCATCTCCGCCGAACCGGCTGCGATTCGAAGCCGCTACCTCGTGGAAGCGACCGAGCGATGGAGTGCGCTAAAGGGAGCAGCCGGATCGCTGGTTAGGGGTATTGGGTGGCTGACGATCACTGCGTTCTTCCTTTCTGGGGTGATCCTGGTCGCCTCGGCTACTGGTGCCCCATCGCAATCTATGGCTTTGGTAGACTCCGGCGGAGTTCAACCCTTGCTTACAAAGCACCCTGCACCGAGTTTCACCCTCTATGACTCAAGCGGAAAGGCTGTATCGCTGACCTCTTTTTTGGGGCGTCCCGTGGTTCTCACCTTCTTGGATCCTGAGTGCTACGACGCCTGTCCATTGATAGCGCAGGAGATGGTGTCTGGTGATTCGATGCTCGGGAAAAGCTCGTCAAAAGTGGCCTTAGTCGCCATCGTTGCGAACCCAATCTTTCACTCCGCCGCAGACGTTACAGCGTTTGACACCTCACACGGGCTGAACCGGTATCCGAATTGGTACTACTTGACCGGAAGCACCACAGAGTTAGAAAAGGTCTGGAAAAACTACGGAATCCAGGTCGTCGTACCAAAGGAGGGCATGGTAGTCCACAGCCAGTTCCTCTTCTTCATCGACAAGAAGGGAAATACGAAAGACATCCTGCTCAACACGGCGAACGACCAGTATGCGGCGAGTTACTCCACTGCGATCTATCAAACCCTAAAGCAGATGGTGAACGAGTGAAAAAGAACCCTCCAATCTACCGGAAAATGAGATCCCGAAGTAACTTGATAGCTGGCATTTCCCTTCTCTCGACACTGGCAGTAATAGCAGCCGGGTGCACCAATCAGCCGATAACGCCAAACCCTGCAGAGGTCTCTGGCGCAGCAACGGGGATATCCACTTCGATATCACAGGCGACGCAGTCTAACTTGTGGTTCGAGGCGAAATCGGGACCGTATTGGAGCCTGCTATCTTTGGATCCTGGCAATGGCTCCTATTCGAATATCACCCCGGTGGGAATATCCTCCCGAGGAGGATTTGCGTCGGCTGCCAATGGAAACGGCGTCGGGGTGGCCGTATTTTACCCCTATGTCTCGATGGTCGACTCCCCGGTCTTTATTACCACCAACCAAGCTAAGAGTTGGAGGACCCTCCAGCTTGGGGCTGGATTAGCCGAGGTAACCCACGCCGTTGCCCTGTCGAGTGACCGAATCTTTGCCCTAGAGGAGCAAGGGGGCAAAGAGGTGCTGGGGTCGATGAGTTTTTCAGGCAAAGAACAACCGGTCACGGTCCCTTCGTCGCTCAACATAAAGTCGATCTACGGCGACTCCTCCGGATTAGTAGCGCTAGCTGATACCAATGGTGGCACCGCTCTATACTCCTTCGACGAGGTGAGTGGAGCTTGGCAACCGATAACGTCGCCGCAGGCTAATTGGACGCCACTCGACATCTACAGCCTGGACCTCACCTCTTCACCCGAGCCGGGCCAAGTCGTAGCCTCATGCTACCTCGATCGGCACCGACCGTCTCAACTGGACGAAGTAATTATCTCCGGCGGTGTGGCACATAAATATTCCTATGCCTATGGTTACCCCTCCTCCGAATTGATCGGGTGCGGGCTGAACGGAGACGGCAACTGGTTCGTGACACTTAAGCTCCACAACTCCTATGCCCTGGTATCACCACTTGGCGCTTCGGGATCTCAGGTAGCGAAGATCCCAGCTATTACGAGTCGCTTCGATTTAGCGAGTGCCTCTGGTCGGGTCTTCGCCTACCGCTACACCGGCAATACCCTAAAGCTCTTTCAACTCAACGATTCTCACGACTTCGGGCCGACAATAGATTCCTACCTGCAAAAGCTCTTCACCAAGCTGAGCGGGGGTGCAGCTGGCTAGCCCACTTTCTTAGTTTCACCCAGTTTCTTAGTTTCACCCACTGTGGCGATCGAATCAAAGAACCAGACCACGGGTCATGCTTCTTGGAAAAGTTGGTTGTCTAGGTTCTTTGCGGAGCGGGGGTTATTTAATTCGACTCGGCGACACGTGAGATTAACTCGCTGCGAAGAGAGACAAATTCGACCGGTTTCTTCGGGGTCGTTGACTTCGGGTTTCTACCAAATTATCGTCTGTGGTGGTCCCGATTATAGGACGACTGGGGGTATAGCATGGAAAGTCAAACTCGACTTGACCTCTACCGGGAAATGGTCTTAATCCGTAGCTTCGAAGAGGCAATTCTTCGAGAGTACCACGCCGATAAGACCCCGGTATGGGATATTGGAGCAGGTCTAATCCCGGGTGAGATGCACCTCTCCGCCGGTCAGGAGCCGGTAGCTGCGGGGATATGCGCGAATCTCACGACAGATGACGCCGTGACAGCAACTCATCGGCCCCATCACTTGGCGATAGCCCACGGGATGGACCTAAATAAACTCGCAGCGGAGATCTACGGCCGGGAGGGTGGACTCGGCCACGGTAGGGGAGGTCACATGCACCTCTTCGATCCAAAGACCCATTTCTCCTGCTCCGGAATTATCGCAGAAGGCTACCCACCGGCACTAGGACAGGCCTTCGCATTTAAGAACTCAAAGTCGGACTCGGTTGTCGTCGCAGTCACCGGGGAGGGTGCCGCAAACCAAGGAGCTTTCCACGAATCGTTAAACCTGGCCTCGATCTGGAAGCTTCCGGTGGTTTTTGTGGTGGAGGACAACGACTGGGCGATCTCGGTTCCTCGATCCAAGTCGACCTCGGTCGCATCCAATGTAGAGCGTGGGGCGGCCTATTCGATGCCGAGCGAACTCGTCAAGGACAACTCAGTGGAAGAGATCTACCACGTATCTAAGGCCGCCATCGATCGGGCCCGCTCTGGCGGGGGACCGAGCCTCATCGAGATCCACACCGTGAGACTTTGGGGACACTTTGAGGGTGACGCAAAGGGCTACAGGGGTGACCTCGAGAACCTCAACAGCCGTGATCCGATCCCGGCATACGAGGTCGAGCTAAAAGCGAGGGATATCCTCGACGACACACTTGTCGCCAAGATCAAAGAGGAAGCCAACGCTAAGGTCCAGGGGGCGATCGCCTTTGCCAAGGCGAGCCCAATGCCAGACCCTTCATCTGCCCTGCAATACGTATTCGCATAAAGGAGCTGACTGAAAATGGTAGTAACCGATACAACCGAAGTTTCGACCGCTTCGAGAAAGCTCACGACCTCCAAGGCGATGGTTGAAGGGATCGCTCAGGAGATGGAGCGTGACCCCTCTGTCTTCGTCCTCGGCGAGGACGTCGGTGCATACGGAGGAATTTTCGGATCGACGACCGGACTCTTGGAGAAGTTCGGGCCGAACAGGATATTGGACACTCCGATATCGGAAACCGCCTTCATCGGCCTCGCCACCGGGGCGGCGGTTGAGGGGATGCGCCCGATAGTCGAGTTGATGTTCGTCGACTTCTTCGGGGTGGCTATGGATCAGATCTATAACCACATGGCGAAGATCCACTTTGAATCTGGGGGCAACGTAAAGGTACCGATGGTACTTATGACTGCGGTAGGGGGAGGGTACTCCGACGGAGCACAGCACTCCCAATGCCTGTGGGGGACATTCGCACACCTGCCCGGGATGAAAGTCGTAGTACCGAGCTCGCCCGCCGATGCAAAGGGCCTGATGATCTCGGCTATCCAAGATGACAACCCGGTCGTCTACATGTTCCACAAGGGGATAATGGGACTCGCCTGGATGGCGAAGAACCCCTACGCGCTAGGAGCAGTTCCAGAGGAACCCTACGCCACTCCGATCGGCAAGGCCTCGGTAGTAAGACCGGGAACAGATGTCACCGTGGTGACGCTTTCCCTTTCGGTCCACCACAGCCTCGAAGTGGCCGACGAGTTAGCTTCAGAGGGGATCCAAGCGGAAGTGATCGACCTAAGGAGCCTCGTTCCACTCGACAAGGCTACAATCCTGGAGTCGGTAGCCAAGACCGGCAAACTCCTCGTAGTAGACGAGGACTACCAGTCATTTGGGCTCTCTGGAGAGATAGCCGCCGTGGTAGCGGAGAGATC
>JAKCBW010000085.1 GCA_021842145.1 Actinomycetes bacterium | reverse complement strand
TTCTCCTAAATGGACAATCAGGCTCTAGCTCCTCGCCCCACAGCAAGCTGAAAAAATAAGCCTCGACACCTGACTTAACTTTGACGCCTTCACCATCACTAAGCTCAACCTCCGACGAATATCAAAGCTTGAGAACGATTCTCCTGATCATTTGATATTCAGACTCAAAGAGACCGGGCCCCCAAACACACAACCCCAACACACAAACCCAACACACAAACCCAACATCAACGAGCGACAAACAAGTTCTTATTAATGGCCAATCGCGCGTCTCTGGGCCGACTGTCAAATTCACCGGCCTACCGGTCTTGGGTAGACGAGCGTCGGGTACTGTTTTCGGGCAAAGGCAAGCGCTTCAAAAAAAGCCTTCGGAGGCGCAGAGAGGTAAGGAATGAACCTCGTGATGTCTATGCCTGCCTCGTTGAATACCGGCGTCAAGAACTCGACTCGGAAGGGAGTTCTTAGAATATTCGACCTCACGTAGTCCGATAGGACATCTTCGATTCGTACCCCAGAGCGGAGTTGGTAAAAAGCGACAACAAGTCCGGTCCTATCCTTCCCCGCCGTGCAATGCACCAAGGTGGCAGAGGATGAATCCTCCTCAAGCAACGAAAGTACCGATAGAAAGTCATCAAAGTGACTCCTGAGCATAATCCGGTACATTTCTCCCATATCGGATGCGCTTATCGACTCTAATCCACCATTGAGAATTACTGAAATTGCATCCATGGTGCCGGCGATCTCACCACTCATCGGAATCGAAATTAGTTCAATGTCACCAAAGCTCTCCGGCAACTTGGTTGGCGACTGAATACGTTCTTCGGCCACTCTAAGGTCCACAATCCTTCGGATCCCCAGGGAATGAATGTTCTGCCAATCAGCAAAACTAACCTTGGCCAAGTTGTCGGACCTAAAAACCCGATCCCAAGGGAGAATTCCGGCTTTAATGTGATATCCACCGGAGTCACGGAAATTAGTCGCACCGCTGAGGATTACTTCTCGTGACCTGAAGGTGACCTCCGATCCGTCTTCCAACTCAACCACTACCCTTGGAGAAGCGAGGCCAGCGGGCAGGGATTGGAGCACAATATCCCGTGACACCACCTCGTATTTGAGCTCGTACTCCTTCGAAGTCGCAGGGTCATGGACCTTCACGCGTCTTATTCTTGGGTCTGGCTTAGCAGATATCACGCCATGGGGAATCACCAACGGCCGACCTGGAACTACCTTGGAAACAATAACTTTATTCTCCGACACCACTCCAAGCTACTCGCAGTAGTGGTGCTAACAATATCGCAAAGCCGATGAACAGGGAAACAACAAGCAGATTCGCTGATGCGCCGATTCCGCTAGGTTCACCAGGTGTCATTGCGATGATCGAGCTTTGTGACCCGACGAAGCTCGATCATCGCACAGATAGCCTCGGAAATGACCATTATTTCGTCGTTGTAAAATGCTCGATCCAATCCACTTGAAATGGTGTCGACCAACCATTTCGACCATCCCAGTTCCACAAGAGGTGTCCTTAGGTCCTCGACCCCAAAATATTCCACCAGGACGGTCCGAAGGGTAGCAACTGCCGAACGGACAGACCCAGTATCCAGTTCGTCCAATGCATTGCCAAGTCTCAGAGCTTGCCTTTTAGAAAGCTGTTTGTTAAATTCCATCACATTCCGGTCTCCAATTAGTTGGACAGTGCTCGGAATACTCCATCGGCTAGTAGGCGTCCAGTCGGTCTTAGGCTGGCACGGCCACCCTCTATCTCGAATAGCTCTAAAAGCTTCTCATTTTCATACCTGGAAGTAAGGATCCTTAGTTCGTCCGCCGATAAGCCGTTCTTAGTCCTCAGTGCTAGCATCAATCTCTCTGTCGCAATCTGTGAATCCTCCAACTCCTCACCTCCTTTAAATCCGCTCCCATTTAATTTCACTGCGGCGATATAGCCCTTGAGGGAAGGTTCATTCCACCATCTCAGCCTCCCGAAATGCGAATGGGCACCGAGTCCGACTCCCAGGTAATCCCCCCAGTTCCAGTAGTTGGTGTTATGGAGGCAGTGCCGATCAGGAAGAGACCAATTTGATACCTCGTAGTTAGTCAATTCACAACCCTCAAATGCCTCATCCGCCATGAGGTACCTAGCGGCCAAAACGTCTTCACTTTGGCTGCTTGCCCTTAGATGGTGCAGCTTTGTCCTCGGCTCGATACCAAGTGCGTAAGCGCTCACGTGTGAAACTCTTGGTGCGAGGGAGGCTACTTTTGAAACCGTAGACTCCCAGCTTTCATCATCTTCGGCCTCTGAACCGTAAACCAGGTCAATCCCGACGGAGAGGCCCTCGGTGTCAGCTGCAAGTCCGATCGCCTTCTCGGCTCCGTAGGAATCATGGTTTCGACCAAAGTAGCGAAGAACCCTATCGTCGAAGCTCTGAACGCCAATAGAAACTCTGGTTACACCAAAATCGAGGTAGCTGGTAAAAAGGTCCTTACGGGCCGACTCCGGATTCACCTCGACGGACACTTCCGCTCCGATGGCAACTGGTATCGACGCCAGGAAATTTCCCAACAATGACGGCTCTACCAGGCTCGGGGTACCACCCCCGAAGTATACGGTGTCGAATCCACCCTCACCAAGGAGAAAGGGGCCATTCGTTAGGTAGTGCCTCACCTCAGCCCCTAAGGCCTTGAAATATTCGCCTTGCAGGTCAAGGCCATTGTGGCTAACACTGAATGCGCAGTAGGAGCACTTGGAGGTGCAGAAAGGAATATGAACATACAATCCAAAGCCGGAACTGCCGCATTTTCCCACGGACTAAATGCTAGGACCCGCTGCCATACATCGGGTTCCCTCGGACAGCAAATCCACGCTAAGGAGTCACCCCTAAACTAAAACCCTCAGTCCGAGCTCGTCCAACCTATATGCGATCTCCTCGGCGGTCATATCCATGAGGGCACCCACGACCTTCAGGTCTTCACCCCTTATTGTTATCATTCGTCCGTTAAAGTCCTGCCTTTGGACCTGGATCATGCTTAGATACCTCTTAAGCAGCTCTTTCTCTGGGCCACTCACTTCGCCCAGGCGAGTTAGGTCGATGGTAACCTTGGGTCCAATGCCCCTCATTCCTTCCTCTGGCTTGGAAGGAGAATCTACGGTAATAGTTTCCACTTTGGGCGTACCCCTCGAAGGGAGCTCCGGAACGAAATCCGTCGAATGAAATACCTCTGGGACAGTGTCCTTGGGTAGGAGCTGGTCACTTGGCACGCCATAAATTGCGGCTAGTCTCTGCAGCCTCGGAACCGAAATCGAACGCTCACCTCGCTCGTAAGCTCCTAAGACCGAAGATTTGAATTCCATTCCAGAAAGCTCTTCAACCGCCTGAAGGGAAAGTTTCTTCTGCTTTCGAATCGACCTCAGCCTCTCGCCGACTTTTACTGCGTAGCTCTGTGACAATTCCTCTTCACTCATATTCCAATTATGCACTCTAAGTGTCAACAAATGCAAGTGTAAAGGCGGAATTGTCCGTCAAATTGGCCACGCTTTGTCAATCTCGCCCACCAAATTCTCCCTAAGTGCCACCATTAGTGCTGCGGACACTACCGCAGCGGTCTCCGTACGTAGGACGCCACCAGGAAGTTTGACCTTTTCACAAGGTTTGTCCGGTGACATCATTCCCGATTCTGGGCCGACCACTAAGGTTCGGTGGATTGAACGAAGGGGTCCGCCATTAAAGTCACACAGAGCGACCTCTTTAAAGTCAATAAGATTATTAAGACTTCCGATTTCATCTAATAGTGGTAGTCGGCTCCGCCTCGATTGCGCTCCGGCTTCCTTTAGAACACGAGACAGCCGATCCATTGATGGTGGTTTTCCGCCACGCCTATCAAATGCGTCCTTTAGGAGATAGATTTCGTCGATGCCAACCTCGCACAACTTCTGTATTGCCCAACTCAAACGGTCGAGTTTGGGCATGAAAAGGGCTACACCGACCGGATAGCGAGGGAGAGGGTCGACTACTATTTCACCCTGGCGCTCGAGGGAGAGTCCTCCGTTTCGAGCCTTGGTCGCCTTCGTAACGACGAACTCCGCCCAGGACCCCTTCCCGTCGGACAAAACTAGCCCTTCACCCTCAATCAGCCTTTTGACATTCACCAAATGGTGGATATCTTCCATGTAAAGCTGCGGTTCAGCGACGTCCTTGACATAGGTCCAAGTGGCCGTCTTCAGATGGTACTCCTAACTGAAATCATCTAGCCACCACAAAATGGTGACTTTTCTCGGGCTGACCTACGTTCAAAGAGCGATCTATCTTTCTTAGCCTCTAATGCAAGAATCGAGAAAATTTCCGAACTTCGTCTACTTCCAGGCTGACTTTAGTTTAGAGAAAATACCCTGGTCGACGGGCTCAGATATAACTTCTCCCCTTATTTCTGCGAGCCTCCGAAGTAGTCCAATTTCCTCATCATTCAGGTCAATGGGCGTCACTACGACGATGGTTACAATCAGATCTCCTCGACGTCTACCCTGGAGCTGTGGAACACCTTTGTTCTTTAGCACGATCTCAGTACCGCTTTGAGTTCCAGGGGCAACTGCAATAGTCTCCTGGCCATCCAATGTGGTAAAGAGAATCGAGGTACCCAACGACGCCTGGGCGATCGAAACAGACTGCTGGGCCCTGATATTTATCCCATCCCTCGTAAAGCGGTCGGACTTAGATACCGCTACCCTTACATAGAGGTCCCCCGGAAGACCTCCGTGAGATGCCGCTGGGCCTTTGCCTGGCAGCCTAAGAGTAGTACCTTCATCGACCCCCTGCGGAATGTCTATAACGTAGGATCTATCTTCGACGGTTATGCCCTCTCCTCGACAAGTTTTGCACGGCTGGGTAATAATTTTGCCTTCACCACGGCACTTGTCGCAAGGAACCGTAGTTACAACCCTACCGAGAAAGCTCTGCTGGACCTTCCTGACTTGGCCGGCTCCTTTGCAAGTTCCACAGGTCTGAACACTCGTTCCGGGTTGAGCCCCCGAACCAGCACAACTTCCACAGACCACGGGAAGCCGGACGGTTACGTCCTTTTTGACTCCAAATACGGCTTCTTCAAAAGTAAGCACCACGGTGACTTCGGCATTTCCGCCTCGCCTTGGACCCTGCTGGCCAAATGGACTATTCCCAAATGCCTGCCCGAAAAAGGTCTCGAAGATATCTCCGAAGCCAGCACCGAATATATCCTGAGCAGAACCTTGTGCCATTCGTGGATCATCGGAGCCATAAGTGTCGTACATACGTCTCTTCTCGGGGTCCCGGAGGGTTTCATATGCCCGGGTCACCTCTTTGAAACGCTCTTCGGAGTCCTTGTCACCGCCGGTAATATCGGGGTGATGCTCGCGAGCCAATCGCCGATATGCCTTTTTTATTTCATCTTCGGTTGCGCTGCGCGAAACGCCCAGCAACTCGTAATAATCAGCCAAACTCATCCCTCACTAAGGTATCGACCTAGCTTTTCGCCAACCAAGCTCACAGTCGAAAGTGCGAGTGGGTAGTCCATTCTGGTAGGTCCCAGTATTCCAATCGAACCCGCTCTTTTGCCATCAACTTCAAAAGGAGCAACGACCAATGCACAATCCGACAATGAATCCACTCCGGTCTCATTGCCAATCGACACGTTCTGCCTCTTTGAGATCATAGACCGCACGAGCGATACTACGAGGTACTCATGTTCGAGGGCCTGTAAAACCTTCGACACCTTATCCACTGCGTCAAAGGAAACTGCAACCTTAGAAGTTGCATTAACCCATAAGTCCTCGTGTGGTTCCTGTAGATTTTGAACCAAAGCCCCAATGGCCAAGGCAACCAGGTCGTCGACCTTCGGATCACCGCTTGAACCGACTTCCCCTTCTACCTTGTCAAGATCCAGACTCTTCAGCCTTTGGTTAATAAAGTTCGAAGCCTTCTGCAACTCTTCTTCGGTCGGATCTTCGTCGACTTCAACCACGAACTTGTCGACACTTCCGTTTGATCCGACTACGACCAGAAGGACGGTACCGTGGCCCAACCCCACGAGCTGAACATGTTTGATCTGGACGGCGGTTAGGTCGATGGAAGTCACAATGGACGTGCAGTCGGTCAACTCCGAGATCAACTGCGAAACCGATGTCAAGGTCTGTTCTATCTCCCCATGAAGGAGCTGAAAAAACCTGTTGATGTCAGAAACTTTTTCAAAACTTTGAAGCTCCCTCTGAACGAGTTGATCGACGTAGTACCGATACCCGCGATCTGTCGGGATCCTCCCAGAACTGACGTGGGGCTGATTGAGATAGCCCTCCTGCTCAAGGACGGCCATATCATTTCTAATCGTAGCCGACGACGCCATGAACTTTGAAGCCCTAGCCACGTGGGCTGAACCTACCGGCTCATTAGTCCTGACGTATTCGTCGACAACCGTCCGTATTATCTCCGAACGCCTCTGGACTGGATCCGTTACAGACTTCTGCTTGGCACCGTTATTCGCAGATACGTCATTAGTCACCATTGCTTGATTCTATTCGACTCTTGCAAAGTCAACACCGGGTTACTCAGGGGGTAAAATACCCGCTGAGTTTGGCCCATTCCGGTAGCGGCGTTGCACTTTAAGCCTGAAAAAGATGCTGAAGGTGTCGACTAGCATTCCAACTACAGCACGCGGTGATATCGTCGATGCAAAGCGTTCCTTGATTGTCACCGGCGCCTCAAAGAACCTCACAAATCCGAGACTCTTTGCCACTACGAAGAGTTCAAGGTCAAAGCAGTAGCCACTTTCGACCATCATCGGCAGGGCGGCTTCAAGTACCTCGCGCCGCACCAGTTTGATGCCGGTCTGAGTATCTCGAATATTCAAGTTGAAGAGCAGTCGCACAAGTAGCTGGTAGGTCATCGAATAGACATGCCTTAGAAACGGGTAGGCAACGTCCGACATGGGATGCCTCTTAGACCCAAGAATGATGTCGGGCTCGTATAAGCGCATAAGGGCAACGAAGGGAACCAGGACTTTTGGTGGAATGTCACCATCGGCATCTATGAAACCGAGATACCTGCCCCTGCCCAACCGCAGGCCAACTCTTAGCGCCTCACCTTTTCCACTATTTTTCCCAAGGTGTATCACCCTCAGGACGTCTTTATCCATGTCGAGAATCGACTCATCAGAACCATCGGTGGATCCATCGCAAACGGCAATTACCTCAAAGGAGATACCCAGCCCTCGCAGGATCTCAATAGTCTCCTCTACCTGGGGGCGGAGCCTATTCCCGGGGTTGTAAAAGGG
>JAKCBW010000084.1 GCA_021842145.1 Actinomycetes bacterium | reverse complement strand
ACTTCGACGCTTCTTCCCTCTACCTCCGAGTGGAAGAAGTACCAGTCCTTTGTCACCGAGCAGAGGCTAGGCTCCTGCTCCAGTTCGATACCGGTCTCCTCCTTCAGTTCCCGAACTGCGCACTCCAGGGGGCTTTCGCCTTCGATCCTTGCACCGCCGGCGGGGGTCCATGCCCAATCGGAGTCGTCTTTCGGGTATCCGACGCGATGAAGTATCAGAAGCTCAAATCGGTCTTCAACCATTCGGTGCACGATTACCGAAGCGCCTATGAATTGAGGCAACTCTCCACCATCTTCCTCGATCGGCTATCAAATATAAGGCTTAGAGTGCGAGGGTTTCACATAAGTCGGTCAATATGGGCCTTAGGCCCTATTTAGTTCGAGGGGATCAGTCTTTATTCTTTCATTTAGCCTTTTTAGATTGGACTTCCAGATCTGACTCAAGACGAGCTTTGCCACATATGGACCAAAAGGCGCTACAAAGAACACTGGGAAGGTCAGGTCCTCCTGCCAGGTCAAAAGGGTGTGTCTCTCGTCGATCCTGTCCAGGGACAGGGTTCCCGATCCAGAGACGAGGCCCGAGTGTCGTATTGTTATCTCCGAGCCCTCTTGCCACCTCGTGATCTCCATCTTGTCTTTAAGTCGAATCGGCCCGACTTTAGTCAGACAGACAAACTCCGTACCCACCCCAGAAGTCGAAGCGGAGGAGAATGTTATCGACTCTGCGTCGGACATCCAATTGACGTGGTCCTCTATCCTCGCCAAGTAGCTCCATACGAGCCACTGCGGCCGCTTAATTAACTGGGTAATTTTGATCTGGGTGCTCAACGCCTTCTAACTTGCCTCCTGGGCCGCATCGCCCTTGGTCAAGTCGGAGGTCGCCTGCTCAGGAGATACGACGTTGATTGCGACCCCGGTACCAAGCTCGAAGCCGGCCGTAGTAGTCAATTTGGGTACTAGATGGATGTGCCAATGGAAATTACCGAAGCTCCTGTAGGGGGCCGAATGCAGGACGAGGTTGTAAGAGATCTGACCGAGCGCGGACTCCAGCCTCTTAATCGCATTCTTGACCGCCTTACCCACCGAACTCAGCGCCGTCGTCGAACTCAAATGGAGGTGGGATCCGTGGGTCCGTGGGATAATGAGCATCTCGTAGGGTGAAGCCGACCAGTACGGAGATATAGTTATCGAATCTTCGTCTGAATCGACTAGCCGATCCCTGACCGTCTCTTCGATTTCGGTCGTGGCGCACAGAAGGCACCCGCCTACGAATCGCGAGAACCCAGCCATCTCGTCGGCTATCTCATGGGGAACGAAGGAGATACCGATGAGCTGCCCGTGGGGGTGCTCTACCGACGCACCCGCTTCCCTCCCATAGTTGAGCAGCAACTGGGAGTAGCGGATTACCTTGGACCTCGAGTGGGCGTCAAATCGATCCCTGATCGCCGCCATGACCGTACCGATCTGGGAGTCTTCGAGGCTGGACCAGCTAGCAGAGTGATCGGGGGTCAGCACGAGGACCTCATGTAGTCCAGAGGCCGGGGCTTGGGTAAAGATGGGACCCTTGTTAATCGTCACCATCGGCTCGTCTCCGGCGAAGGCTGGAAAGAGATTTGGGACTATCCGAACGGTCCAACGGCCACTCGGTCCGTATGTCTCCAATGCGGGTGGGGTCTCCTCTTCGAAACCAGGACAGAATGGACACGGTTTAGACGGGTCCTGTTGTGCCGGAAGTGAATGGCTAAGAAAGGCGGAGGGCCGGTAGGCTCTCTCCTGTGCTACTGCTACCCACCTGCCGGTGAGTGGATCCAATCTAAGCTGGTTAGTGATCGACTGCACCTGGGTCCTCCATACGACAAAAAAACGACGCGCCGTCAGGGCAGGCTAGTGGGAACTAAAACCCATCTTGCGCGGATACACCTAGTATCTCCTACACGGTTTCAACAACAATTTCGACATATGATTTCGTAACTTAACAACAATGTCATGAAGATCTAAGCACCCTAGGGGTTCGTCCGACTATAAGGAGGTGACATGCGTCATGAAACCGATCTATTTTGACACCGCTTCGACCCTGGCTATGCGCCCCGAGGCCATTAGCCTCTACGGTGAAATCGCAGGCCAATTCTTTGCTAACCCCTCCTCCTCTCACCTCCTTGGGTCGAAGGCGAAGGCAGTTTTAGAGCAAGCCCGAGAAACGGTGGCTGCGGTTTTGGGAGCTAACCCTTCTCAGGTAATCTTCAACTCCGGAGCGACTGAGTCCGCAAATACCTTCATCGCATCGGCGCCAAGAGAAGCGGCGGTCGTCGTGAGCCAGATAGAGCACCACTGTGTATTGGACCCGGCGATGAAGTCCAACGCAATTTTGGTCAATGCGCAACGAGACGGAAGAGTCGACCTAGAGCACGTCAAAGGGATCTTCAAAGATCGACGGGGTGATATAGGGATGGTCTTTTTGATGGCCGTGAACAATGAGACTGGCGTCATCCAACCGATCGACTACGTGGCAACTTTAATCAAGAAGTACTCACCTTCCGCAAAACTGGTCGTCGATGCAGTTCAGGCCGCAAATTGGCTAGAGCTCAAGGGACTCTTACACCTTGTAGACGGGGCGTTTCTTGCAGCACATAAATTTGGTGGTCCAAAGGGTTTCGGGATCCTGCTAAAGAGGGGGGATGGATGGCTCAAACCCCTCCTACAAGGCGGGGGTCAGGAGTTCGACTTGCGGAGTGGCACCCAAGACCCCGCAGCCGCAGCGGCAGCTGCACTGGCGCTAGTGATGGCACAGAGCGAGATCGGGGATCACAACAAAAAGGCGACACAGATGCGCGAGGTGATAGTTTCGCAGCTGGACGAGGTGAAGGGGGACATAATATTCTCTTCTGGCGGACCCGATACGGTTCCGGGAATCCTCTCGATGATCGTCCCGGGTGCTAATTCAGAAGAACTCCTTTTCCTCCTGGACGAGGAGGGGCTTTGTGCTTCGGCCGGCTCGGCGTGTGCCTCTGGGGCGCTCGAACCCTCCCATGTACTTGTCGCTATGGGGTACACCAAGGACGAGGCTCGCTGCTCACTCAGACTCTCCTTTTCGGGCCAGGAGGGCGAGGACGCCGCTAGGGCCGCGGGAATTATCCTCGCCGACGTTATCAAGAGGCTGGTAAAGCGTTGAACCTCGGGGTAGGGAATCCAATCTTTGACGTCCTCCTTCTCGTACACGTGATCATAGGAATGGTCGGCTACTTCTCCACTTCCTTGACGAGCTGGATGGCAAAACTCTTCCTGAAGGAACCGAGGCATCCTGGCCTAGGGCGATATTTCGACGGAAGGACCAACTGGGCATCCCGGACCATCATCCTGGTCCCGGTCTTTGGTTTGGTCGTCGCCTGGGCGGGGTCCCTCTGGTCGGACTTCTCTCAAGCCTGGTTTATCGCTGCGATTGGGATCTGGTTCGCCACCGCTGCGATAGTTTCGATCTTCATCTGGCCGATCGAAAAGGCGATATACCTAGCGCTGCAGGAAGGAAACTTTACCGATAGCTCGCAGGAGCAGAAGGTTCGGGAGCAGAAGGTTAAAAGGGCCGTCGTCGTCGGCGGAATTAGCTCCGTCGGCTATGTAGTGGCCTTTTATCTGATGCTTTTCAAGCCATAGTCACTCAGCAGAGACGACGTGGAAGCTTTGGCGGGAATTAGAACCCAATTCGTATAAACCCAGAGTCTCCATAACTGCAATATCTTTGCCGAGCTGCAACCGACCAGATGATACCGACTAGATGACACTTACCAGATGATGCTAACCGTTTCACAACTGCCTCGAGGAAAGGCGCGAGAGCAGGGGAGTATCTTCAAAGAGTTTGTCCCTCGCCAGCAGGGGGTGATTTGGCTAGCCTAGCCCTTGCCGCAGTTTGGCTTCTTGCCGTGGTTGGCCTTCTTCTTGGTACGTAGCCTGCGCTTGTTAGTTCTTTTAGACATAGGCAAGAGAGCATAGTCGAATTCATCGAACCCACGAGCTGATTTGCGGCCGAGAATCCTGTCCTTCGCCTCTTTTCTGGGGATTTCTGCTCTTGGCTGGAGGGTCATTTGGCGAGTCACAGGTTCATAAAGCTTGGATGGTATTTTTGTTTCGTCCTTTGGTCGCAAACGCCGATAAACTTCGCTTGGGGACCGTTTTCAAAGGGCACAGGCTCGCGGAGCTGTTTCCGTTCGAGCTGGAGGATTTTGTGGCTTGGCTGTTGCGAGATGCTGACGTTTTAGGTAGCGTCGAGGTGCATTCCGCTTTTTATGCCTTAGTCGGTCCTTATGCGATTGGTAATAGCGAGAAGATAGTCGCTTGCTCGAATGCCAAGATGACCCACTCCTTGCACTGCAGTTGTGAGATTACTGCGGTGTTTTGTGACCGCTCTATGAAGGTGATAAGCGTCCACCACCTCAACAAGGGACGAGTATCGCTACCCGTAGCTAGGTCGAAGTGGCTGGTGCTTGCGAACGAAAGGGTGGCGCAAGGGTGGTCAATCAAAGTTGGGGACCAGCTCGAACTTCGTAGGTGACCACAGAGCACCAGGAAGTTCGGGGTCGCTCGGATCTATCCATGTTGTCAACTGCCATGAAATAGTACATGGATGCGGCCAATTGGTTGCACCGAGGCTGACTGGACCTAGGCGGGCATTGAGGTCCCCAAAGGAATGAGGTTCCCTAAAAATGAAAGATAGCAACCAAGCGATGGAAATAATCGAAGCCTATGACGTTTAGTGTTCATAAAACCAGGCAACTCAGGCGGTTAGGTGAGCTGTCGGACCCCGTAAGAAGTCATTGAGCGGTAGCTTTTGTGACTAACTTCGCATTCCCGTTACTCACGCTGCTGAGCCTTTTTGCTTAGCTATGGCCGTTGCTCGGCTGACCCCGGCCCGAGTAGAGCCCCCGAGGCAGGCCGGGGTCTGACCGGCAGTACAATTCCCTACATTTCTGATGACGGTTCATTTGCCAAAGGATGAAAAGCTAACCGCTAACCAGGTGCACTATTTTAGGTGTTCGCCTTAAATCTTCTCGTATAGGGTGACTTCACACGCACCACCGAGGCCGATGTTGTGCTGGAGCCCATGATGTGCCCCTTCGACCTGTCGATCGCCAGCCTGACCGCGAAGTTGCCACACGAGCTCGGCACACTGGGCCAAGCTGGTCGCTCCGAGGGGATGTCCTTTGGCCAGCAGTCCGCCGGATGGATTCACCACGACTTGCCCGCCATAGGTATTACGACCATCGGCGACAAAGGCGTCACCCGAACCTGGATCGACGATTCCCAACCCCTCGTAGCTAATTAACTCATTGATCGCGAAGCAGTCGTGCAGTTCTATCACCGGGATATCCCCTGGGCCGACGCCAGCTTTTTCGTAAACCGCTTGCGCTGCTTTACGCGTCATATTGTACCCGACCACCTTTATCGGGTTACCATCGTTGAAGCTCTCGGGAGAGTCAGTGGTCATGGACTGAGCAGCGATCTTCACGCTTGGCTTCAGACCGTGGCGTTTGGCGAAGTCGGTCGAGCAAAGAATGGCCGCCGCAGCCCCGCAAGTCGGCGGACAGCACTCAAGGCGGGTCATAGATCCAAAAACCTTCTGTGAGCCGAGCACGTCTTCTTCGGTGATCACTTCTCTAAAGACGGCCCTAGGATTCGCTGCGGCATGTCTCCGTGCCTTGACCACTATTTTGGCAAAAGTGCGGGGATCGGTACCGTGCTGTAGGATAAGTTCTTCGAACGCCCTACCGAAAAATTGTAGGGCAAACGGCGTTGACTTATCCCACCCACGTGTAGTAGCAACCGACTCTTCGAATCGGACCAGCGGACTAGGGCGGTCGTCGAACTACTGTGCAAGTGCGCCCTTTGGCATCTGCTCAAATCCAACGACTAACGCGCACTCGACCGCCCCGCTCGCGACGGCTTGGCGAGCTAGGTAGAGTGCAGAAGATCCACTCGAACAGTTGCTATTAACGTTGAAGACCGGTATGGTGGTGAATCCGAGATGATAGACGGCTGCGTGTCCAGAGCCGGAATCGCCATTTACGTAGCCGGCATAGACCTGCTCGACATCTTGATAACCGATACCAGCGTCCGAAAGAGCCAATCGCGCCGCCGAAGCGCCCATGGCGTCGTAGGTCGGACCGGCGCTTGGTTTGCTAAAAGGAATCATTCCGACGCCCGCAACGAGCACTGTTCGATTCATTATTCATTCCCTCCTATTTCAGTAGCCCCAGAAGTGCCACCACCGACTCTTCGCTCGTAACGCTCCCAATATGGCTCTCGGACCTCTCCTGGCGCATTGGGGTAGTGGAGTTGCCAGAAGTTACCGAAACTCTGGTTCGCCGTTGCATCGAACCCCTCAACAAGTTAGATGAATTCGGGCCAGTGCTAAAGGACACGGTCCGAGAGTACCTTGCAAGTGGCCAGCGTCTTGGGGCTACTGCTCAAAAACTGATTATTCATATCAGCACGTTACGGTATCGTTTGGAGTGGTATCAAGACATCGTCGGGGCTGATTTAAGTTCCACCAACACGGTGATGGAAGTGCCCTGGGCGCTGTAAGCGCAGCAATCCGCCGAAATCTAGCAGATCGAAGCCCTGTCGCTTCTTCCGATGCGAATAGCCACATAAGGTAAGGATATCTTTGCGAAATGCCATGGATCTTGAAATGCCATGGATCTTGAAATGCCATGGATCTTGAAATGCCATGGATCTTGAAATGCCATGGATCTTTTATTAGTTGACCAAAAGTGTTGATCCTTATGAAAATGTAGGGCCTATCACTGCTGCGACCCACTAGCGACCTCCACTCACCGGGGAGAAATAGAACAAGTGTGATCGAGCAGTTCGGCGGCCGTCAGTAGAAGGCGACGACATCCTCGTATACGGCGTTGAGTACTTCGAATACAGTGTGCTGCACGATCTTATCCACCAGACGCCATGATGCATTGTTACATGGGATTTTGTCCCGACAAATTTGCTGAAAAGCGTTGCCGCCTCACATTTTCGGCCGTTTGAACCTCAGGAATACCGCAACGAACACTGATTCTTACCGACCTGCGAGTGGACCCACAATTAATTTGCACAAGAGGCGGGAAGTGCAACCACCTCTTGATTTAGCGGGAAAATTTCTTCTGGTTGTTGCCAATTATTATGGTCGAGTCAGATCTATGCGACATCTTCTGGCGACGCCTCTCGGAGGGTGGGCCAGCCCATTCCTGTGCTACCGCAGATAAACCGCCGCTCTTCTCCTTCCTTCAAGGACACTCGCAACTTATCGGACTTTCGCAGCCTGACAAAGCGCACGTAGAGCTGGTGTTCCCCCGGTTCCGCATCGAAGACCTTTACCTGTTCCTTTCCGATGT
>JAKCBW010000083.1 GCA_021842145.1 Actinomycetes bacterium | reverse complement strand
AGTTCGAGGGACAAGAATTCTGCGGCCGTGATGGTCGTCCGGGCTGGTTTCAACCCGGCTGGTGTTGATGGCATAAGACCTGGGTGTCCGCTGGGCACTCAGGCTGCCTGAGCCAGGAATCCCCCGGATTTATCCGTGGGGAGGTTTCAACTTTACTTAGCGACTTAGCGACTTAGCGACTTAGCGACTTAGAGACTTAGAGACTTAGAGACTTAGAGACTTAGAGACTCTGGAGACTCTGGAGACTCTGGGTTGGAGTTAGCTGTAGTTGGAACTCTTTGGAGCCAAAAGATCCGATATCGTTTCAGTGCGGTTCAACAAAAAGAGTGTGTATGGAACTCCCTACTGAGGACTGATTATCAAAAAGCGTAGCTCTGGTGGTTCCAACGCCATCGGGTCCGATGAGAGTCTCGGCTCTCATCGCCAACCACTCCCCTTTTGGATACCGATAGATGGATATGCACAAGTCGACGGGCACGAAGGTCCATTGATTAAAGGGTAGGACGGAGCTGACCCCGTTTGCGGAATCGGCCATCAGTAGAAGCCTGGCCAGCGGCGACGTCGGCTCTCCCGCTACCAAGGGTATCTTTGGCCTCGACCAGACGGTTGAACTACCCAAAAAATCGAATCCACCTTCCACGTAACACCAGTCGATGGAGTCAGCGTAGGGAAAGAATACCTCATCAGACGTCATTGCTTCGGGCTCCAAGGTCGGAGGAAGCGGAGCCGGTTCAGAACCAATATCCTCGGTCAAATCGATTGAGGAACGCATGCGCCAGGCTTGAGCGGTCATAACTAATTTGTCATCGACAAACATCTGCGATCCAAGCAACTCTATTTTTCGACCAGGCCGTAGTACTGATACTTTGATCTCTGTGCGCCCGAGTGGAATCGGCCTAAGGATCTCTATGGCGATTCGAACAATCCTCGTATTTTCTCGAGGCTCGAACTCTTCAAATGATTTTGTGATTAGTGCTGCAGGCGGTCCACCGTGTTGTGCGTCAGAACTCCACGGTCCGACGGTGGCTTCTGAAGGCGAGTAGATTGTTCCAGTTCTATGGTAAAAGGCGTCGTAGTTGATTGAGTTCACCTTGATAAAGCTAGATCCTTTCACAGCTTTTCGATACCGTGCCCTCCCGGTCTGGGTCATTACCTAGCGGACCCACGGGACTTGTCCTTTTTATACTCGAGGGCCTCCCTTGTATGGCTTGAAAGGGTTTTAGTGCGCCTTTAATTGGGCTTAAGCGGATAAGTTGGGCCTAAGCGTGGATTGGGACCTTCTTTCAGCTAGGTAGACGGCTGGCAGTTTCGCAAATTGCCACAGCCTCGCCAGACTCATAGATGATGAAGCACCTGGCAGTTCAAAAGGAGACCAATTTCAAGCGACGCATGGGCGGTCACTGTCGACTACGGCCCTTTCAGTGGTCGAGGGGCCGAAGGATGGGGGATCCATAACAGAAGAGCAAATTATCGCTAGTCCAATAAGGCGATATCTACCTTGGTCAAACCCGTCCTTCGTGAAAAAACCCAATCGACCCTCTGCTCGAAACTGTCGATCAAAGTACACCAAAATCAGATTCAATAGCGATCGAGACGATTTGTCTTCAACCAAAATTTCTTCAACCAAGTTCAACTAGGAGGTGTTGTGCTGAAAACACCTAGAATTCGACCGGATACAAAAGTCCTACCTAGGGAAGAGTCCGATGCTTGTCGCCTGACCAATGCGGTTCATAACTCAAGGTAAAGTGCAACAATTGAGCAGCTAGCTACTGGAACGGTGCCACCCGAAACGAGCCTCCTCGTGTAGGTGAAAGATAGCAACTTGATCTACCGGCATCGGTTCGTAGATGCGTGACCAGTTTGTCATGGTGGCAAGGTGGAAGAGATGTTTTGCAGCCCCAACCAGACCGTGGAGCTAAAAGACCCATCCGTAAAGGCGGAAAGTTTCGCCATGAAGGCCGATCCTTATACCTCTAAACGTCGCTGCTCTCTACTCCATGGAGGTCAACGAACGAGTTCAAGGTCATTTCTCTAGGGCAAAGGCCAAATGCTAGAAATGCACCCGCTCTTAGCGAGGGGAGGACTGTTTGTCTACGAGCAGTTTCATGCGAGTGGCAAATTAGTCTTCTTGAATCCGGCAACACAGGGGCGGCACCGCCTTAGAGAATCAGATCCAAGGGAAAGCTATCACCACGCATGCCCGGCCCAAGCGGATGCTAACGCGAGGGAAGCCAAGGTCAGATGGATAGGTGGGTGAACGTGCGCCGATTTAGTATCCTTCTGGTGGCCCTCAAACTAGTGGATACCTTTAGCGGAATTAAGTATTAAGAGCTCAATCTCGCCAAAATGGAACGAAGTTGGGAATCCTTGCCCACTGCCAATAGGGAGCTGAAACAGGGGTAGGGGCACTTTAGCCGACCGTTGCCTATGAAGCAGAGCGCATTAGAGTCAAGGTAGTGGCGGTAGATCGGTGTTTCTCTTCTTGTCAACTACCTCTCGGCGACATCGGCGGATCGTTCGTGACTAAATTGGCAGGAGCTAAATTGGCAGGAGCTGAGTTGACGGGGTCAGAGTTGAGGAGGTCCCAGTTGAGCAGCAAACCGACCTGTAAAGAATGTTGCACCCTGAGAGATAGACAAGACAACGGCTGGTCGAATATCCGTCTCTGCACGGACCTCGGTCATGGTGAGGTTGAGGCCAGCGATATGTACTTTCCAGGGCCAATTGGTATATTGGAGATCTCAGGTTTCGGGCTAACTCATTACCGGGTTGGAAATGAAAAATCCACCGCTTACGTGTTGATAGCGCACGCCGAGCCGAGGATGACCCCATCGAAGCTCGCGTTAACTGCAATGGCCGAGAACTCCGCAAGGAGTGCCTTCGGTGATACACGCTAAAGATCCCTCATATGCAGCGGTCGGGACTGAATCGGCATGATCTCCGAAACTATATAAGAGTAAGCACGGGTTGGATATCCTTTATATCGAAGCGCTATCGCTCCGATTCGGTTGGTCTTTGGACAACGAAAGTCGCCTACTTGAGCTTTTTCTCCCTCTTCCCTCTTCTACTGCTCTTTAGCTCGATATTAAACATTGCGTTTAGCGGACATCAGAACTTTAGGGATACGGTAGTGAATTCGGTTGACTCCAACTTCCCCTTTCTCGCCGGATATCTGCCAAGCGGAAAGTTGAAAACAGCATATCTAGCGGGATCAGCGGGCTTAGTAGGATCACTATGGAGCGGGTCCAGGCTTACATTTGCTTTGGAATCGGGGTTAGGGAGGATATGGCGTCTCGATGACCCAAAAGCGCGAACTTTTTTAGCCAAGATCTTGAGGGGTGGCCTACTTTTTGTCCTTTTCGGAATGGTGTTTATTGTCTCAAACATCCCGATTGCGCTCCTTGGTACCAATCGCCTTCGCTCAGGGCTATTACTTTCGGTTGCTGGATTCACATTCGGATTCATCTTGGACTTGATACTTTTCATGCTGGTCCAGTTTTTGCTTGGTCCACCTGGACTTGGATACAAAGACCATCTCCTTGGCAGTGCTCTAGGAGCGGTTGTCTGGCTGGCGGTAGTAAGTTTTGGCGATTCGTTACTCAGTAGGTACGTGAGCCATGCGTCTCAAACCTATGGGACGCTGGGAACAATAATTGGACTTCTTAGCTGGCTGACCTTGGGAGCGATGCTTATATTCCTAGCGGCCATAGTTAACACGTTGGAGTACGAAAAGAGGCACCCAAAACAAGAGAAGGCTGACTACGGGGCAGATTAGATTCCCGGAGAGCTAGCATTCGAAATGTCGCAGGGAGCCTTGCCAGCCGAAGGTGTGCTTTGCCGAATGCTAACCGTTTGTTCGCAATGGCAAGTAAGGCTGGAAGCGCTGCACAAAGTATGGAAGCTAGCTTTCCAGTTGGCGTTTGTTCTAGGGCCGTGTCGATCATTAATTCAGTGTCCTTACCTCGCCAGTTATTTGTTTACCCCTCAAGACTGACCGAGCAGGAGGGTTTGCGGAGTGCGAAAGGAAGGATTCGGCAATTTCACCTTCATGCTGGTTGATCGGCCGCTGTGGGCGATTGGCTTCTGTTTGCGACACCACCCTTAGGAAGTACTAGGTGATCTGTGTTTGCCATTTAGTCGAACGGAGTGACTTTCTCGTTAAATTGGGTCGAATGGGGAGCTTCGATTAGTCTGGTATCTTTGTGGGTCACCGCATGCGAAGGTACGCTCTGGCGTGGCGGTGACGTTGCGTCAATGTACTCCTCCCCTACTCCGATGGTTATGAACTTTCGCAGGTGGTCAAATTTTCGTCATTAGTTGAGGGCGCGGAGGTTACTTGCTTGCCATCCTCCTAACCTCGACCATGGAAGGTTTCAGTCCCACCTATATAACAAGAATGAGCGGGTGCAAGCAGATTTAGATGGCCAAGAGACCAGTCAGACGCGCATCGGGCAGCGACCAGCTCGGGTTTTCCAGCCTGGATCCGATAGAACTATCATACGAGAAACTCGTACAGAGGCATTGGCCTCCAAATGATCGCTTTCCACTGAACATGGGTAAGCGGACGGTTCATTCGCAGATCTGGCAGGAGCTGGTAACTGCTGAGTCTCCCCTGCTCATTACGGGCTTTGCGTCTCTCGATCGCCTTGTTCAATTTGCTTCACAATGGTCCAAGAGACGCGCCGATGGCCCGATCAGAATTTTGATAGGTAATGAGCCATTTTTAAACAGCACATTCAATTTCAAGGGACCAAAGGCCTCGCTGTCTCAGCAGATGATTAGGTACTGGGTTGAGGAGCGACGTATCTCAATGCTGGGATCGTACCTGATCCTGCTCATGATCGATCTAATAAGGGAGGACCGAATTCAGGTTCGGACTTCAGCCACCTACCGAATGCTCCATGCAAAGATTTACCTGGCTGATGATGCGGCGACCATAGGATCTTCAAACTTCACGAAGTCTGGTCTTGAGGGCCAGATCGAAGCTAATGCCCGTTTCGACAGGTGGAATGAGCCAACTAGATATGCAGAGTTATCTGAGGTTGCCGAGAACTTATGGGCTGAATCTGTAGATTTTTCTGGCGAAGTAGTCAGGCTGCTCGAGTCATTGCTAAAGATAATCAATTGGGAAGAAGCCTTGGCGATTGCGTGTGCCGATCTGCTCGAGGGTAGCTGGGCAAAGTATCTGTTGGCGAACTTTAACTCGACTGACAATTTAAGCGGCGCAGCTGCCTTATGGCCAAGTCAAATTGCCGGAATTGCCGAGGCCCTTTGGGTGATAGATCATACCGGAAGTGTTTTGGTTGCTGACGCCACCGGTTCCGGAAAGACCCGAATGGGAGCCTACCTAACAAAAATAGTGCGTGATCAACTTTGGTCGTCGGGTAGAGCGAATTCGACCCGTGGGTCACAGATTGTTCTCGTTGCGCCGCCAAAGATAACTAAAGTTTGGGCCGCCGAGGCACTAAAGTGCGGTTTGCAACTCGAAGTGGTATCTCATGGGAAGCTTTCTAGGAGTTCCGAAGCATCGCCCGGGCTAGAGACACTCAGGGTACGATCGGCCCAGATATTGGCGGTCGACGAAGCCCACAACTTTCTAAATCAAGGTACGAAGCGAACCGATGAAATCAGGGACTCTCCCGCTGAACACGTCCTCCTCTTCACCGCTACCCCGATATCCAGGGGAGCTACCGACATTTTAAGCCTCGTAGGTCTACTGGGTGCCGACAACTTTGAGGATGAAACCCTTCAAATACTTGAGCGCTTGGCGGCGTCTTCGGTCGAAAGGATGGACGTCCAAACGAGGGCTGTCCTCCGAAACGAAATACAACGCTTTACGGTAAGGAGGACAAAAGCACAATTTAATGCGCTGGTCGACCGGGAACCTGAGAAGTATCCGACCCGGGTTAGTGGCCGTACTTGTCGTTATCCCGTGCATAATCTCATGAGCTACGTCTCGAAAGAGACCGAAAGCGATATCGCCATTGCGCATGAAGTCGTGCAGTTGGCCTCGGGATTGTTGGGAATAGCATTTCTGGAGGAAAGAGTGATTTCTCCGCCAGATTGGTCGAAGCAGACTCAGGCCAGTTGGCTCGAGCGCAGGTTGAGCGCTTCAAAAGGGTTGGCGGCCTATGACATTTTGTCTACGCTGCGTTCTTCGCGAGCCGCTCTGGTAGAGCATATCTTAGGGACCCGGAGTGCAGAAGCAATGTTTGGCATCGCTTATAAAAAGATCCAAGCCAACGCCGGAATGATCGAAAAGCTATCGCGAGCTATTAAAACTGGTCCCCCACAGGTGACGAGTCAATCTGCGATTCCGGAGTGGTTGGCTTCTCGCGATCAGTGGGAGTTGGCATGTCGTGCCGAAATTGCAATATACAACCAAATTGCGAACCTCGCTAATCGAATCTCGGGAGCCCGAGAGTCGGGCAAAGTTAGGGTCCTAATCGACCTCAAAGAGCGCCATGATCGAATAATTGCTTTTGACAAAAGGCCAATTACCTTGCATTACCTTGCTGACATGCTGGAAGAATATAACGAGGAGTACCTTCTGGCCACCGGTCAAGGCGGTGAAAAGGCAAAAGAGAAGATGGAAGTCAGCTTTGCCATGGAATCCCGGGTTAAAGCAATTGCACTGTGCTCTGACGCTTTGAATGAAGGGCTCAACCTTCAGGGTGCTTCAGCCGTTGTCCATCTAGATATACCCACTACCCTTCGGGTGGCGGAGCAGAGGGTGGGACGAGTAGATCGAATCGACTCACCATACGACGAGATCGATGTTTACTGGCCGTCAGACGGCGAAGCCTTCCTGACGAAAGACGATCGACGGATCGCAATACGCGCAATCGAGAACGACCATTTGCTTGGGTCTAACATACCTGTTCCTTTTGCAAAGGAACAGGACCTACAGCTAAGTGCTTCAGATCTTGATTTATCCGAAGTCTTTGAATCAGAGGAGATAGATCTCGCCGACGCTTTCGATCCGGTAAGGCGCCTGGTTGGCGGTGAAGATCCACTCGTTGGCTCAGCGACCTATGGCCAGATTTCAAAGTCAAGCTCCGGTGCTCGAACCATTATTTCAGTAGTTGAATCAGACTCCGACTGGGCATTTCTGTCCATCGAGGGAGCAAAGAGTGCAATTCCTCGCTGGATGTTTATCGAACTTTCAGACGGTGGTTTCGTCTACCATACCTTGGGTGAGGTCAGTGAGATGATTCGGCAAAAATTGAGCGGGCTTGACCCAGCTAAAGCCGGAGAGAAGTTGGACGAAAGGGCATCCGAAGTCCTCGACAGCGCAATTCGACTTGCCCAGAGACAGGAGTTCAAGCTTCTACCCAGACGTCTGCAGAAGGCCTACCTGCAGATGCTGCGGATAATTGACC
>JAKCBW010000082.1:2787-7433 GCA_021842145.1 Actinomycetes bacterium | reverse complement strand
TTCCGATCTTCCAAAAGGACGGACCAGGACAGATTCCTTATCGAAGTGACACAGGTAGTTTATAGAGTCCGTCGAGCGTTATCGGAGCCAGGTTCATATTTAGCTGTACCGCAGCGGTGTGCAGGGTCGAATTAGTCTCGGCTAATAGCTTCTGCATGGTCTGAAATCTACTTCGGATATCGGTTATCGCACCAAGGTCGCCTCTATTGGCCAAAATCGCTTGTGCGTCTTTGATCATCTGTGCAGCATTGGGGTCAGCCCAGGCCGCTGCGTCGTTGGTAGCAAACTCGAGGCCGAAGTGTGCCAGGGTGTTCGGGGGGGCCATGGTGGCGAGGTCGTAAATGTCAGAGTTTCCCGCAATGGTGCAGACCGGCTCATCATTAGTCATGATTTGATTGGCGATCGACACCTGGTTTGACGACCCGCTAGCAATTCCAGAATATGCCGAAAGGGAGTCCGACAACCCAGCGTTACAGCCGGCTAGGTCGGTGGCAATTGACTTCTGAAATGTTCGAAGGTCCCCTTGGCGGTCAGCCAATGTGACGTGACTTGGGAGGTCTACGAGGACCACCAGGACCACCAGGACGATAGCTGCGAGGGCAACCCAGCGACTCTTTTTTCGATCGAAGGCAAGCTTTTCTCTGGGCGACCTAAACACCCCATCGGGCCCCAACGACAATTCCTAACCCTCCACTTCACCAAGAAACACCCGGTGGTACAATCCCACCGGACGAACTCTATCAACGATCTACTAGACCTTAGGCTTCCCTAAATTAAATGAACGACGTCAATTCGACTCGCGATCCCTATCGCCACCGGTTCCGTCTGCTTGAAAAGCCAGCTACAAATTCCCGCAGAAAAACCCAAACCGAAAAGCCGTTGGTAAAATGACCTGGACATAAGGAGGTGGATAGATGAAATCGTCCACCTCTCCCTAACATCGCCGTTGCTATCGGGTACCACCGCAAACACACCATGGGCTGGGTGGTGGGATAATTTGGCATCAATATGTCAGGGGTGGTAGCTGGGAATCTACCGACGGGTGACCCAGCCTAAAGCTAACTGACCGGAGAAGGTACCATTACGGTGCTAAATCCAGTACCGATCTGACTACCTCTGGGTCGATATCTGAGACAACTTCTAGTCCGTCCTCACCATCTAGGACGAATGTCAGACCAGACTTGACTTTTTTGTCCCTCAGCATCACCTCTACTAGCTCGTCTCGGCGAACCCAGGCGGGAATCTCCGGGTCGAGACCATAGGAGGTGACGACTTGGCGATGAAAAGCAACCTCTTTCTCACCTATCCGTGCTAACTTCTCCGCCAGACGGGCCGCAAAGACCAGTCCAACACCTACCGCTTGGCCGTGCTTGATTCGAGGCGAGCTAGGCCCAAAGGCCTGTGCCTCAATAGCGTGGGCGAGAGTATGCCCGTAATTCAAAAGAGCCCTCTTTGACCCTTCACGTTCGTCCTGCGAGACAAAGGACGCCTTGATCGAGACGCAAGCCGATATCTGCGAGACCAAGGGCAGATCGATAAGGTCGGGAGCTCCCAAAAAGGCGTACTTCGCCATCTCGCCTCTTCCGCAGTAAAGCTCCTCTTCGGGAAGGCTTTGAAGGTGATCGGTATCGCAGATGACCGCCAACGGCTGATGGAAGGTCCCGATCAGATTTTTGCCCTCTGGGATATTTATCGCCGTCTTGCCGCCAATTGCCGCATCCACCATCGCCAAAAGCGAGGTGGCGACGTTTATCACCCTTATTCCGCGGTGATAGATCGAAGCCGCAAGCCCAGCGAGGTCTGAGACAACGCCTCCACCGACCGCCAGCACAATATCAGACCGGGTCATCGAGAATTCCACAAAGCCCCGAACTAGCCATTCGAGCCAGATAAAGTTTTTGGCCTCTTCACCATCTGGGACGTTAAAGACCTTCACCATGCGGTCCCCAAGATCAAGGGAGATGCCGATATTCTCCTGAGTGACTACCGCGACCCTCCTCGCTTCAGCAGGGAGTATCTCGACAAGCTCACCCGACGCACCAGGTCCGATCAGTACCGGATAGCTCCGATCGCCGAGATCGACTTCGACCCTCTTCTGCGCCTTATCACCTACCGCCATGACCAACTACTTTCATCCACGCTTCAAAATGCTCCGGATCGGTAAAACTCGAAAAACAGCACCGACGCTGACCGGTAATGGAAATGAACCCGGCCAAAATGACAACCTAAACAACCCTAGGCTCAGCGAACATCAGTGGTACTCAAAAATGGACCACAACAAGAACCCAAAGTGACATGTGCGAAACCAAATTCGCCCAAGCACCCTTTAGCTAATAGCGGAGGGGGTCTCGTGGAGGTGTTTCTTGAATGACTCGTGGTTTCTGACCAGTTCCGCTACCGAATCGCCACCGAACTTTCGCAACGACTCCGAAGCCAAGACGATCGCCACCATCGACTCGGCGACTACCCCCATAGCCGGGACTGCGGTCACGTCTGTCCTTTCTTTAAAGGAGACGACCGATTCTTTACTCTTGGTATCGACCGTAGCGAGGGTCGGCCGATTCAAAGAAGCCAAAGGTTTCATCCAGGCGGTAGCGGTAAGGGGTGCCCCAGTAGTCATCCCACCCTCTATACCCCCCGCCCGGTCGGTCGTCCTGTAGTACTCCCCTGAATCCTCGTTCCAATAGATAGCGTCATGAGCCTCTGAACCTCGTCTGTGAGAGACTTCGACCCCATCGCCGATTGCGACGGCTTTGATCGCCTGAATACTCATAAGGGCTTGGGCGATCATCCCGTCTATCCGCCTATCCCAATGGACATGGCTACCCAGTCCCACCGGGACGCCATGGGCTATCACCTCGCAAGCTCCACCGAGCGAATCACCTACCTTGGCCGCCGCCTTGATCTCGGCCACCATAAGCGCCTCCACCTCAGACGAGACGCAGCGTACCGATGACTCATCGATCCGCTCAAGGTCGCGCCCCGTTGGTAATGGGACATCTAGGGTTAGCTCCACCGACCCCAATTGAGTCACGTGAGATAACACCTCTACGCCGAGCTGAGCCAGAAGCGCCTTCGCCAGGCTCCCGGCTGCTACCCGGGCGGCGGTCTCCCTCGCTGAAGCACGCTCTAACACGTCCCTCGCGTCTTCAAAACCGTACTTGAGCATCCCCGTAAGGTCGGCGTGACCGGGTCTCGGCTGAGTAAGGACCTTAGATGGCGTGCCGGGGTGTGGGGACATCTCCTCTTCCCACTTCTTCTCCCACTCTGAGTTGAGTATCTCGATGGCAATTGGTGAACCTAGCGTCCTACCGTGCCTGATACCGGTGAGAAGGGTGATTGCGTCGGCCTCGAATCTCATCCTCGGGCCTCGCCCGTATCCGAGACGGCGTCTAGCCAATTCACCTTGTATCTCGGCCTCAGTGATCGCTAGGCCAGCAGGGAGGCCCTCGACGACGACCACTAGACCCTTGCCGTGAGATTCACCGGCGGTTAGAAATCTGAGCATGCAAAGAGCCTAACCAAGCAGATGGGCAAACCTACTTGTGAGCCGTCGAAAATCATCCCTTAGTGCTAAAGGTAGCCAACAAAATATACCGAAACAAGGTTCAGTATCATCCAATCGGCTCGACAGAAAAAAATTCACCGAACTCTAGTCCCAATTGAGAGCTAGCCATGCCGACTTCACAACAAGACTCAAAACTTCCCAAAGCCGTGACAGGTCGAATAATGGCACTTGAAGAACTACAATCCATATCCGTGACAAACCCACCAAAGCTCTCGCCCGACAGAGGCCTTCACAAATTAGTCACCGCCAGAAAAGTACTACTTACTCTCGTGATCGCTAGCTCCGCAGTCTTGCTTTTTACGCAATCATTAGCAAGCGGACACATCAGCACCGAATATGTCTATGACGACGGCGTCTACTTTGCGGCTTCTCTAAATGTGATTCATGGAATCATCCCATACAAGGACTTCATCTTTCTGCAGCCGCCACTAATAACAATATGGCTCGCTCCCTTTAGCCTACTCTCCAACATATCTGGTACGAGGTGGGCGTTCGAAATGGCCCGCCTGTTCACCGACTTAGTAGCAGTTCTCGACATTTGTTTAGTCGCATTTTTGCTTCGACACCGATCGACGATTCGACAACTATTCGGAGTGGGAATAATTGCGTATTCAGAAGACACATTATGGGGATCACGCACAATTCTGATTGAGCCTTATCTGGTTGCCCTATGTCTAGGGGCTTTAATTGCCTTGCTGGATGACGAAAACATTACCGAATCCCGTCTCCGGATGTCGGTAGCTGGATTTCTCTATGGATTAGCAGGTGCAACCAAGATATGGGCGATCTTTCCCGCCCTAGTCGCTCTGAGTGTCATCTGGTGGATTAAGCCGGGCCAACGTTCGAGGCTGGTCTTCGGCATAGTTGTTGCCTTCATGGCTGCCGTTCTACCCTTTGCACTGCTGGTTCCTAGAAAATTCTTAAATGAGGTAGTGTTCACTCAGGCCTTGAGGGGAGCAGATGGGCTTGGCATCGAAACTCGCTTACAAGATCTTTCAGGAATCCCTGACCTCTCATATTTGAAATACATCAGTGCCCCGCTGGCGATTTTCGTGCTTGTGGCGATTTATCTATTAGC
>JAKCBW010000082.1:0-2777 GCA_021842145.1 Actinomycetes bacterium | reverse complement strand
TATTGCTTGTGGCCAACTCTTTGAAGAGTTGGGGGCTCCGCAGTGGAACCCACCTTGAGCTAATCGCGATTGCTAGCGCCGCCATGATCGGATTTAGCTTTCTGGTAGCTCACTCTTATTTCAACAATTACGGCTTCTTCGCTGCACCCTTCATATCGGTCTCCCTCGCTACCATCAGCTATCCATTCAAATCCAAAGCAACGAGCTCAACTCCGCTACGGCTCAGAGTAGCCGCTGCAGGAACTATCGCTTTCATCTTTCTGACCTTTGCCTGGCAGGAGTTTGAAATGGCAAAGAGTTCGGGATTTGCACTTGTGAATCAGGTAACTTCCCAATTGTCAAACGCACTCGGATCGACTGGTTGTCTTTGGTCCGCGAATCCAGGAGTGCCAATCCTTGCAAATCGATACACCGGAGACCTAACGGACTGCCCCCATACCGTCGACTGGGGAGGGACCGAACTACTTTTCGTGCATGATTACAATCTTGCAAAAGTGCAGAAGGACGCAGCGCTTCAGAAGCACTTCCTCAAGTGGCTTCATGTGTCAGATCGACTCTTGGTAAACTCGACCGACTTCGGGACTACCGCGACTATCTACTTAAAATCCCACTTTCATAAAGTGCAGTACCATCAGTTGGATAATCTACCGAAGGTTATTTACTTTCGCAACAAGCCATCTGAATAGCAAATCATCAGGATTCGGTCGGAAAGGACGACCCTAACAGTTTCCAATTCGCACCATCTGCAAGGAACCCAGCAGCGTCCCCACGTTCTAGGCCAAGATTGCCTTAGCGTTATGAAGGAACGTTTGGTAAGGTTGCCGCTGCTGGATTAAAGATCTCAGCAAAGTTTGCCTGTTTCCAAGCAGATCCTACTCCGGACAAAAAATACGGAGGAGACAGATACTGCAGGCGGTTGTCGTAGCTATAGTTCGTCAAATAGCCATCTATGATATTTCCTGTACTCGAATTGAACGTTCCTTCAATGTCAGCGTACTCTCCAGCAAGAGATCCATTAATGTAAATCTCGTATGGTGTCCCGTTTACTTTGTCACTCCAAAACTTGTCAACTGCAAAGGAATGCTGCAGTGCTAGCATGGCGGCATATATTACCGGGTCATGCAATGGATGCGATGGAGCCGCTCCGCAGATATCGTAAGCGGCACTGTTGGTTATGACAAAGTATCGACTTACATATACAAACCCATTTGCAATCAAGCCCAGTACGTCTGATGTGCCAGATTTGGCGCATCCCACATATTCCAGATCGCCCGTAATATAGACGTTGTTATCGGCTGCGACAGTAAGTTGACCCGACAGTGCACCCTTTATGAAAGCGTCGCCCGTGCCACATGGTGGATTTGAGCCGCCATAATCGTAATGTTCTATCGTGACCGGACAATCCACCGGAATACTTCCGGACGGAGCATTTTCGACATAGATCACTCCATTCGGTGGTAGCGATATCTGGGCGTGCGGAGTAGCGCCGATACAAGCCGAGTTTGGAGCGGACTCAGGACTGCTCACACTCATCTTTCCGTCAGAATATAGCTGGATGCTAGTTGGACCTTCATAGAGACAACCACTTGTTTGTGCAATTGTCTTCAATGACGAGTCGGTCGCTGGAAAGGTCAAGATTGCATGAGACTGAATTGAGGACGGAGATGAATTGAAAACTGGACCATCACCCGGACAAGGGCTAGGGCTAGGTGAGCACGTAGGATCTGTCCAGAAGGGACTAGCCGGATTTCCGCTTGGTTGCGTATTCGCCGAGTAGATCGGTGAGTTGAATGTGGGGGCACCATTGAGGTAGTAGAGGTCATTCGACAGGACTGGACCATTAAAAACCTGCCCCGAGACGTAGTAGTTCAGAACACCCGAGCACTTCGACATGTTCGGACCGTAGCCGGTACTCGAATAAGGGTTGGCTTGATCCCAACGATAGTTACAGTACTTTTCCGCTTGAGAAACTGACAGCCCGGAGTTGTCGACATTAGCTAAAGCAGGGTCAACCAGAGACTTGTCGGTCAACAGCAGGTAGTCCAGGAATCCGTCTGTACGAAAAGTAACTCGCGCTGTGCGCTCGACGGCTGGGCTACCTGTGTTCGAATAGCCATTTACATCCAATACCACATCCCCGGTTTTCGAGGTTGCTGCGCCAACCGTGTTGTAATGGAAGTACTCATTAGGTGATCCCGGTACTGGAACCCACCCAGTAAAAGCTGCATTGCTGTCCGGTGGCAAATTACTCGACGAATACTGCCAATAATTTGGTGCCTGGTCGACGCTAGCTTGATTCAACCTATTCAGGTAGTCGGACACCCCAGCGTCGATCGCTGCCATTGCTCTGTTGTAATTGGTATCACTTTGCGCCGCGGGCAGTGCCGATACAGCCGTACTCACGAGGATCAGTGGCAGCATAAGAATAAACACGGCGGCAATAAGTACAAGGATGATTGCATCGCCCCGCTGATCTTTGACTTCTCCTCTTTCCCGAAGGTGGAGCAAGCCATGGGGACATCGCCGCCACGAACGGATTCCCGGAAGACGTTTAATGGAAATAGACATTTGGAAGCTCCACGAAGTTGCTGAGAGAAACCGGATTACCTTGGAGGCTGGTCCTTATCGAAAGTTGTATACCTACACCATAGATCTCGTTCAGGATTGCCGACGAAGTCGTTCCATCCGTCGGAATTGACAAAGCGCTCGGATCTAACGATACTCCCGAAGGTGCGGGGTAAAAAGTGAAAACCGAGGATGAAGTTAACCCGGGCAGC
>JAKCBW010000081.1 GCA_021842145.1 Actinomycetes bacterium | reverse complement strand
AAGATTTTGATCGTGACGGTTATACATCTCAGCTAGTCGATTCGCTTTTGTCTCACGGCATCGAGGTTGTCGCAATGGCGGGCTTCGGAACGGTCTTAACCGAAGCCATGCATGACGCCTACAAAGACAGGGTCCTAAATACCCACCCCTCGCTGCTTCCATCGTTTCCTGGTTGGCATGCAGTTAGGATGGCGCTAGATTACGGCGTGAAGCTCACGGGCTGTACTGTCCACCTAGCCACGCTCGAAGTGGACTCAGGACCTATCATCGCTCAAGAGGCGGTGCCGGTATTGCCCGACGACACCGAGGCTACTCTACATGAGAGGATAAAGGCGGTCGAGCGCGTGCTGTACCCGAAGGCCATTTTGCAGTTCATCGGTGATATCTCCGGGGATTAGGCCGTTCGAATTTCCATCTGATTACTCCAAGGTGCAAATGTGCAACTAACCTGTTTGGCGTCACAGCGGCGCACTGACAGGTGGTAGATTTGCGGGCTTTACTCTCCCTATACGACAAGACTGGTATCGAGGATTTTGCTCGGGGACTCAGACGAGCTGGCGTTGAAATTCTGGCCAGCGGTGGTACGTCTCAGCGCCTGAGCCAGGCCAATATCGAGCACGTGTCGACCGATGCGTTGACCGGTTTTACCGAGATGCTTTCGGGTCGTGTCAAGACACTACACCCGAAAATCCACGCCGGAATCCTCGCCGATAGGTCCAACCCCGATCATTTGAAAGACCTTGTTGAACACGATGTCACGCCAATAGACCTGGTAGTGGTAAACCTGTATCCTTTTGAGTCCGACCCCGGGATCGAACTTATCGACGTTGGGGGACCCACCATGATCAGGGCTGCCGCAAAGAACTGCAAATTTGTTGCGGCGGTGGTAGATCCTAGCGACTACTCAACGGTGCTAGCTGAGATTACCAAAAATGGCGAGGTATCTCAGGAAACCAGATTGTGGCTGGCACGTAAAGCCTTTACGGTAACCGCTCAATACGACGACGCAATTTCGGCCTGGTTCGATTCTCAACTACAGGAAAAGGAACTGGAATCAAAGTCTCTGTTTCCCAAGGAGATCTCCTTAAAGTTGTCGAAGGTGGGAGATCTCCGCTACGGGGAAAATCCCCATCAATCCGGGGCCCTTTATAGCGACGGCTCATCCATCTGGGACAAGGCCGAATGGATCGGGGGAATTTCCCCTTCGTATCTAAATGTATTTGATGCAGATGCAGCTTGGCGTTTGCTTTGGGACTTAGAGTCTGAGAACAGCTGCGTCATAGTGAAGCACGCCAACCCCTGTGGGGTAGCAGTTGCCACTTCGATAGAAGAGGCCTATACCGAAGCCTTCGAATGCGATCCATTGTCGGCATTCGGGGGGATTGTTGCGATATCTGGAGAGGTCGGGGAATCGTTAGCTGAAATTATTTCCCAGAGACCCAAGGCAGACCTTATCGTAGCGGAGGCTTTCGATCCGCTCGCTGTGGAAATTCTCAACGCAAAACGAAAGAGTACCCGACTCCTCAAACTCGATAGGCCTATGCCCGCAAAGACGCAACTCCGTTCATTAGTTGACGCCTATCTCGTGCAGGGCCCCGACGATATCGATGAATCTTCCACCTGGAAGCTAGTTTCGGGGGATCTGCCAGAACAAGAGTGCATGCGGGACCTTGTTCTTGCATGGAGGGTATGCGCACGTACCTCGTCAAATGCGATCGTCATCGCTAATGAGCAGCGTGCAATTGGAATCGGTGCCGGCCAGCAGAACAGGGTGGATTCGGCGCGTATCGCGGTTTCAAAGGCTGGAGAGGGTGCCCGTGGGGCATCTGCGGCATCTGACGCCTTCTTTCCCTTTCCTGACGGGCTGGAGACCTTGGCCGCAGCTGGGGTGCGAGCGGTGGTTGCCCCGAGTGGGTCGATAAAGGATAAAGAGATCATCGAAGCTGCAGAAAGCTTAGGAATGATTTTTTTCCACACCGGACGAAGGCACTTTAGGCACTAGTTTCGAAGAGGGCCTAGAAAAGCGCCAACAAGAGAAGAAAAAGGGATTTTATGACCGCGCAGATACTAGATGGGGAAGCCGTCGCTAAGAGCATTAGGGACAAAGTCGCTGGGACCGTCGCCGAACTCAAGGGGAAGAATAAAGGGGTAGGTCTAGGAACCATCCTTGTTGGGGACGATTCTGCCAGCGCCAGGTACGTCGAGATGAAGCACAAGGACTGTGCTGAAGTCGGGATCGGTTCTGTCCACGGAAACCTTCCAGCTTCTGCTAGTACAGAAGACGTTCTGTCCAAGGTGCATGAGTTCAATTCCAATCCGGATGTAGACGCTTACATCGTCCAACTGCCTCTTCCGAAAGGAATTGACGAGCAGAAGGTCCTTGCGGCGATCGACCCGGCGAAGGATGCCGATGGACTCCATCCCTTCAACCTTGGACTTCTGGTTATGGGTCGTCCGGGACCTATAGCCTGTACTCCAGCGGGAATCTTGGAACTGCTCGCCTACTACGGTGTAGACCCATCTGGAAAGCATGTTGCGATCGTCGGACGTGGGCTTACCATTGGAAGGCCACTGGCGTTACTTTTAAGCTTGAAGAGGCCCGGTTGCAATGCCGCTGTTTCTGTGGTCCACACCGGTGTAAAGAACTCTGATGAGATAACTAGAACGGCCGATATTGTCATCGCTGCGGCCGGGTCGCCGGGCGTGATAACTGCGGACTCGATAAAGCCAGGTGCGGTCGTGGTCGGTGCGGGTACTTCGTGGGAGGGCCGGAGGTTGATTTCGGACCTCGACGATTCGGTATACGAGGTAGCTTCTTGGGCGACTCCCAGACTGGGTGGAGTCGGACCGATGACGAGGGCGATGCTCCTCGCAAACACCTTAGAAGCTGCGAAGTTGGCCTCTTTGAGCTGAGGACTCGCCATCCAAGCCCATCAAAGGGGTTTTATGGGCTCTCAATGCAGTAGGTAACTTTGTAGGGATGCACCGCTAGGTGATCGGGCACTAGCTTTCAGCCTCCATATCGAGTCGCGTTGTGAGGTCCGCTTGGGCCTCAAACGGTATTGGTGCAAGTTCTACTTAATCGCTAGCTGGTTTTAGCCGACTGGGTTGTCGGTTTGACAATGAGTTGGGCGGGGCTGATTTATTGTCAGCGCCGCCCCATTGATCATCGAGAAAGTCATTTAGCCCAAAATTGACTCTGGACGATTCGATCTAGTGTCTTTGGAACCGAAGCCTACAAAAAAGGCTAAGGACTCTACCTCGGGTAGATTGTAGGTGGCACTCGACCTTACGGTTGTACGCCAAGTTACAGTTGTGCTGGATTGGCGACAAGACATGGCATTAATCGACCTTTGTCGGCTCGCTTGGCGATGCTCGATTAGCCACCGTTTTGATTCACCGTTTGGATCGCAGAGGGATCAGATTTGGACATTTGGCGCCAAGAGGGGAACATAAGAGAGATGACTGTAATGGACCACCTAAGGGGGCCATGGCCGTCTTTTTCGTTAGAGCTTTGGCCACCAAGGACACCACAAGCCACTGCGAGGCTGAGCGAGGCAATCCCGCAACTAGTGGATCTCAAGCCGACATTTGTGTCGATTACATACGGGGCGGGCGGCTCTACAAGGGAGAGAACCCATGAGTTGGTGGTCCAGTTGGCTGGTACTCCAGGTATTTTGCCCTTCGCCCATCTTTCGTGTGCAGCCCACAGCGTTGCGGAACTTAGGGAGATCTTGGCGAGATATTTGCGAGCAGGAGTAACAAACATCGTCGCGCTCCGGGGAGATCCTCCGTTAGCTTCTGACCTGCCGCTACCAGACGGTGAGTTGCTTTTTGCCTCCCAGCTGGTTGATTTGATTAAAGACTGCGGTCCCTTTACCGTAGCGGTCGCCGCTCATCCCGAAGGACACCCTCAATCCAAGGATATGTCGGAGGATCTGCACCGCTTTTGCGAAAAGCTCGACAAGGCGGACTTCGCTATCACACAGTTCTTTTTTAGGGCGGAAACATATTTTGAATTTATTGACAAAGTCCGAAGCCAGAACATCGATAAGCCCATCCTTCCAGGGATCATAGCTCCTACCTCGATATCTAGCCTGGTCAAAATGTCCGAGCTATCTGGTGCGGTGATTCCCCAAGCCCTTAGAGACGACCTTATGGGGGCCTCTTCGGATCCACACTCTCTGCGCAAGGTTGGTGTTGAAGCGGCGATCAATCTTGCGAGGGAACTCTTAGAAGGTGGCGTTCCTGGGATCCACGTATACTCGATGAATTCGACCGCCTCGACCGTAGAAATTCGTGAGGCTATAAAGGATTTTTACCCCTCTGGGGGCGATTCGGCGAGTTGAACAACAGAGTTAAATATTTCCGCCGTCACCTGAGTGCGTGGTCACCTGAGTGCGTGATCACCTGAGTACTTGCGATCAACTCATCCGCCGAGTGAAGTCGATGGACCGCGAGCGCCTTGCCGTAGTGTAGCGCAGCTCTGGAACCTGCTATGAGACTTGATTTATTACAGGTTGGAAATCTGACCAAACTGAACAGCCCGTTTATAACCCAAGACCCAGCTGTTGGTAGGATCGGGTCATGTCTGAAAAAATAACACAGTCGGCCGACGGGTCCCTTATCGTACCTGACGAGCCTATCATTCCCTTCATCGAGGGAGACGGAACGGGTGTTGATATCTGGCCAGCCGCAAAGGTTGTCTTTGACGCCGCCGCTAAGAAACACGGAAAGAGTATCACTTGGTTGGAAGTGCTCGCCGGAGAGAAGGCCTTCAAGGAGACGGGAAACTGGCTACCCGACGAAACCATCGACATCTTTAGGTCATATCTGATTGGTATTAAAGGGCCATTGACCACGCCGATAGGCGGTGGCTTCAGGTCGCTCAACGTTGCCCTGCGCCAGATCCTCGATCTGTATGTTTGCTTACGTCCGGTTCGGTGGTTCCAGGGGGTTCCATCTCCCGTCCTGCACCCCGAAAAGGTGGATATGGTGATTTTCCGTGAAAACACCGAGGATGTATATTCGGGACTCGAACTTGAAGCGAATACTCCAGAAGTTAAAAGGCTTATCGAATTTCTCCACGACGAGATTGGCTGGGATATAAGGCCGGATTCTGGAATTGGCGTCAAGCCGGTCTCAAAGGGCGGATCCGAGAGGCTTATTCGCGCTGCCATTAAGTATGCGATCTCCAAGAACCGCAAGTCTGTGACGATGGTGCATAAGGGGAATATCATGAAGTTCACAGAGGGTGCCTTCATGAAGTGGGGATACCAGCTCGTCAAGGATGAGTTCTCTGATAGCGCAGTTGGCTGGGATGATTGTCAAGGAAAGCCGGGGGATAAAGTCCTCGTCAAAGACGCCATCGCCGACATTACTCTCCAGCAGGTACTTACCCGACCGGATGAGTTCGATGTGATCGCAACCATGAACCTCAACGGTGACTACCTTTCTGATGCACTCGCCGCCCAGGTGGGAGGGATTGGAATCGCCCCAGGAGGGAACATTAACTATGTCACCGGCCATGGCATTTTCGAAGCTACCCATGGAACTGCGCCAAAGTATGCCGGCCAGGACAAGGTTAATCCCGGTTCGGTCATCCTTTCTGGCGTGATGATGTTTGAGCATCTCGGCTGGCAAGAAGTAGCCGACGATATCATCAGGGCACTCGAGGCGACCATTGCAGATAAAGTGGTTACTTACGACTTCGCCCGTTTGATGCAGGGCGCCACCGAGGTGAAGTGCTCGGAGTTTGCATCTGCGATCGTCGATAGGCTTTAGTAAAGATATCCAAAACCTTGGTCCCGAGTCCCCCTTATGGGCTCGGGACCAAACAATGAAAGGACAGATTTTTTATGGCAGCTGCCAAATCGCCAATTCGAGTAGCAGTGACTGGAGCGGCCGGCCAGATCGGCTATTCGCTGCTTTTCCGCCTCGCAGCTGGTGAGGTATTTGGTCCCGATCAGCCGATAATTCTACAATTGATTGAGATCGAGCCGGCTCTCAAGGCACTCAACGGTGTCGCAATGGAGCTTGACGACTGTGCTTTTCCCCTTCTGAGTTCGATCGAGATGACCGCCGATCTTAATGTAGGGTTTAACGGGGTTAATTGGGGACTCCTGATCGGGTCGGTTCCCCGTAAGGCGGGGATGGAGCGCAAGGATCTGTTGTCGATTAACGGCGGCATTTTCAAGCCCCAGGGTCAGGCGATCGAGAAGAATGCTGCTTCAGACGTGAGGATTCTAGTGGTCGGTAATCCGTGCAATACAAACTGCGTGATTGCAAGGAGCAATGCACCAGAGGTGCCCGATGACAGATGGTTTGCGATGACCCGACTCGATCAGAATAGGGCAATGACGCAGTTGGCAAAGAAGTCGTCGACGACCGTTACCGACGTCAAGAGGATGGCAATATGGGGCAACCATTCCTCTACCCAATTTCCTGATTTTGAGAACGCCACAATCTCTGGCCGACCCGCTACCGAAGTAATCACCGACAGCGCATGGCTGCAAGGAGAGTTTATCTCTACCGTTCAGAAGCGGGGAGCGGCGATCATTGACGCCAGGGGTGCGTCGTCAGCCGCATCGGCCGCTAACGGAGTCGTGGACTCGGTCCGTTCGGTTATCAACCCTACTCCCGATGGCGACTTTGTCTCCTTGGCGGTCTGCTCTCACGGCGAGTATGGCGTTCCAGAGGGACTACAGTTTGGTTTTCCGATCGTCTCCGATGGAAAGGGCTACACGATTGTCGAAGGAATTTCGCATAGCGATTTTGCCAAGTCAAAAATTCAGCTAACCCAGACGGAGCTAGAAGAGGAACGTGCCGACGTGGCCCACTTGATACCAGGTGGGATCTAACTAGCCCTGCAATTGGCCAATCTGCCACTTAGTCAGACCTAGGCTGCATGCCTCGCCGGATCGATCAAAACGGTCCGACGAGGCATTTAATGGCCCACAGTAACTCCACTAATACTTAGTGTCTACTTCTAGGCTTTGGGTCCTGGTCCTAATGTTGCTTTTAGACCGCCGTGGTCTGTTTAGACCGCCCTAGGTCTGGAAGGGTGTCGGCCCAATTTGGTCCTAGGAGCGAAAGACCACACTTTTCTAGGTAGGAAATCTTGGCCTCTATCGCTTTACGCCAAAGCGCCAGGTCATTTTCGAAGTGAACCCTGTCGCCGTCTTCGAAGGCGTGCTCCACTTCATTGAATGCTGCGTCTTCCTGGTCGAGGAGCTCGCGATAGCGGGCTAATACGTGGTCGTCGATCACCCCATCAGTTGTCATTGCAACCCCCTATAACTACTAGGCACTCCAGTAGATTAAATCTAAGCTACTCGTTTTTGCTGGGAATTATCTTGAAATTTGCCCTTTCAATCTGTTTGATGTTTCATGGCTTTGGGACGCCTCGTTACCAGAATGGGGTGTGGGGCGTAATGCCCCTGGCTTTAGCCATGGGGATGTAGAGCCCCACCAGGGCGAAGCCCTGAGACCTGCGCTCAAACGTTGCGCTGATTAGCCACGTACTGCTTGATG
>JAKCBW010000080.1 GCA_021842145.1 Actinomycetes bacterium | reverse complement strand
GGCGCGATTAATACTCTGTGTATGCCCAAGGTGGTGATTAACTAAGACAACGTAAAGCTATTGTTCAGCATTTTAAAAGTTCACCTTTTTAATTACAGGATTGTATCGAGCGGAAAATGACACCAGCTTGCTCAATTCACAATTGGCAAGCTGGTGTCTCTAAGAGTGATCAATAGCTCGTGGTGTAAATTGGAATCCGTCTGGCGGGTTAGATTTCCACCACATCTGATCATTAGGTTTACACGGGCAGAAGATTTGATAGAGGTTGTCCATCCTCTGACGGAGAATTGAGCTTACGTCGCTTGACTTCAGCGATCATGTAAAAGGTGGCAATGACATACCATACTAACCAGCACGAATACGCGAAATAATAGGTAATGGCGCCGTTCCAAGCAAGTGGTCCCGTCTTGATCGTAAGAGTAACGGTAGCAAGAAAGAAAGTTGATCCACAGAAAATTGCCAACCAGTTAACCCAGCGAGGAAAGAGAGGAGTTGTGCTTTTATCAGCCAGGCCGACAGCTGATGTTGCGTACATCTGCAGTGTCGTACAGAAGAACTGACCATCGACAAAGATCCATCCAAGATCATTTAGAAGCCTTATTGTATTGGGATCCTGTCCATGCCGAAGAACCGTGGCCGCCCAGAAGACAACACTCCCTGATACGACCATTACTGTCAACGCGCCGCCTAATAATTGTAAGAGGGATAGTACTGGATAGCGCCCTTCAATTTTTGCAAGCTGGATCGTCAATAGTGCAGTCCACGGAAGAAGCAGTGCAATGGAGACCATTGCGCCAGCAAATCCAATCTGTTTGATCGTTATCGAGTGGTGGTAGTGCGCGGCTACTTGCTGTGCGGTGAGTGCTGGTCCTGCAGGTGAAGGCAGATTACCACCAAGAAATCCCCAAAAAATGATAAATGTAACTAAGAAGACTGGACCAGACCAGGCGCTCAACATTTGATACCTTAAGCTGAGTTTACTGTTCATGTATTACTCCCTTATGCTGACGTGTTCGAAGAGGACACAATAAAGTCAGTTATTATGTCGTATAAGTACGGGCAAGTCGCCCACGAGGGCGAATCCTAACGATTTGGGTAAATCTGCCTCAGTATGTGGTCAGATTATGTAATATACCAATAGATGTATAACGTATAGGGCACGAGAAAGTATCGGCAAATGCCCGATGCGAAGTGCCGCGTGATGGGCTAATTCGGAGCTTTATCGCGAATATTAGGAAGCGTATTGAGTGTACGAATATGAACAAACCGCTACTGATCGTTTAGTGCAGCGTTGTAAAATTTAAACCAGTTTGTTTCGCGGACTCACCATCACCCCCCCCTCGGTGGATAGCACCAATTAGATACCGTGGCTAACCACTACTGCTCGTGCCAATGTTACAATGGTTAGACCTTTAGGTCAAGTGAATAATTATTAATAGGGAAGATTTAAATAATTAAGCTTTTCTGCTGCTTGAGGTTCCTCAACCTTAATCAGGACCTCATTCTGAGCTATCCTGGCAGTTGATTTGTAACTACTATGTAGTCTTCAAGCCGTGGGACGGATTCAAGGAATCGCGATGAGTGGGTATGTGGTTGCAGTGGTGGTCGGGCATCTAACCCACACCTAATCAACTTATTTCTCTGAGTAAAAAGTTATGGTTTCGGAAAGCTGTAGGGAAGTCGTCTCCGGGGATAAGAGCGCCACTCTGGCGCGTCCAGTTGCTGGGGTGAACTGAAAAGAAGTTAGGGCCAATGCACAAACGGTGATTTCTTCTACAGCACCGCTCTCGGTTAGGCGATTATGGTAGCTGCTCGATCACGAAGTAACATCGGCGAGGTTGTCAAGCAGATTCCATTTGTGTCATTGCAACTTTGAATGAGCTAATTGCCACTTTATCTTTCGCTTTGTTTGCCTGAATTTAGTTTTGGGGAGTTTTGCAAGACATGTCTTGTTTCCAATCCGTGGGCGTTACCAGTCCAGGCCTGCTAAGGACGGACGACAAATGCAGGGGTGCGGCCATTGGATTGGTCAGATTTGTCCGAATAGGAATAAAAGCGGTAGAGGTGTGGTGGAATGTGGCAGGCATGTCAGTAACGGAGAAGATATTGGGATAATCCGGGCCAGTAGATCTTTGCGCCAGAGACAAGTGCCCGATCCACCTCGACCTTTTATAGCTGGGTTTGTTGGTGCCGAGAGTAGTTTAAAGCACCACGGAGGGGTCGAGTCTAAGGTGACTATTGACTCGAGCGAAGTGCCGATCTTTCCTAGCTGTTAGCGTGGCATTATGTCTGATTTTCGAGAGCTTCTCACCTATAGCGCTAAACGAGTTGCAGATTACCGAGAGATGGTTCCTGAGCGGCCGGTCTTTCCCTCGGTTGACCTCGATGCTGCAGGTGAAAAGTTTGGCTTGCTGCAAGATGAATCAGTTCCAGCAATGGCGGTGATAGAGGAGTTAGTGGAACTTGTCGAGCCGATGCTCGTTGGAACTACCGGACCACGTTATTTTGGATTCGTCACCGGAGGGGCGCTCGAAGGTGCGACGGCGGCCGACGTTTTAGCTACTGGTTGGGACCAAAACGGCTTCAATGCGATAATGTCGCCGGCTGCGGCAGTAATTGAAGATGTGGCCGGCAACTGGATTAAAGAGCTCCTAGGCCTGCCAGATGGTGCATCATTTGGATTCGTCACCGGTGGTCAGGGTGCCAACACCGTTTCACTCGCAGCAGCTAGGCATTTCGTGCTCGCGAATAGCGGTTGGGATGTCGAAAAGAAGGGACTTTTTGGTGCTCCCAGGGTACGGGTGGTGGTGACGGGTGAACGCCACGGGACCATAGACATGGCGCTCAGGATACTTGGCTTCGGCTCGGAAGTAATTGAGCCAGTCCTCGCTGATTCACAAGGGGCAATCGACATCGGGAACCTTGCTCGGGTTCTGCAGAATGGACCGCAGGGTCCGACGATCGTTTGTCTTCAAGCGGGTAACGTGAACACCGGCGCCTTCGATGATTTTGTGAGTGCGATACCTCTGGCGCATCAATACAACGCCTGGGTACATATAGACGGAGCATTCGGGCTTTGGGCAGCCGTCAATCCGAGGAAGCGCCACCTCCTGGAGGGAATCGAGCAGGCCGATTCGTGGGCAACCGACGGCCATAAGTGGTTGAATGTTCCCTATGACAGCGGATATGCCTTCTGTGCTCATCCGGAGGCACATCGAAAGGCTATGTCTTATTCTGCTGCCTACCTGAAGGGGCAGGGAGAAGATGGATTTCGTACGCCTGGTGATTTCGTCCTTGAAACGTCGAGACGAGCCAGGGGTTTTGCTACTTGGGCGGCCCTTCGCCAGCTGGGGAGGACCGGTCTTGCCGAATTAGTCGAAGGTTGCTGCAACCTGGCAAGGCGTTTTGCAGAGCAGCTAGCCGATATTGATGGAGTGAGCATCCTCAACGAAGTCGTACTTAATCAAGTGCTGGTCCGATTTGGTGACGACCATAAGACGGATAGGGTGATCGAGGCCGTTCAGAAGTCGGGTGAATGTTGGATGGGGGCTACCACTTGGCAGGGACAAAGGGCAATGCGCATTTCAGTTTCGAATTGGCGGACCACCGATGCCGATGTGGATCGCTCAGTTAGGGCGATTATTAGTGCTCTTGCTACCCTGGACCTTTGATCGGCTGCCGATGCAATCCAAGTCCCGCAAGGGGAGTTGACCTGAAGATTTAATACTGATTGGGCTCGTTTTAGGGCTAACTCGCAATTTTCCGGAGGTTATGCCCTTCAAGTTGGCGGTGAGGAATGACCAAGGTAGGCCCCTCAGGATTGTTCCGTAATGAATAGACCAGTGGTTATCTGGTCCAAAGAATCACGAACAAGCAACTTTCGGCAATTCTCCCGATGGTACCGGGTTGATATGGGCCAGTGTGAAAACAGACAATAGAGCGGTCTTGGTAAAGGGGCGATTGGTGCTGGTTTGACGGTGAAACGACCCCAAGGGCGTGTCGAGCCCTAGCTAGACTCGCCTAGATAGTTTTAGCCTAGGTGCCTTTTTGGCCTGTAGATTCGCTGGATAAAGCAACTGGTCAATTTGACGCAGTTCGACAGGGCCGGACCATTGGATCGGGACGTCAAGCGCCGTCCTGGTGCATCATTAAGTTTTCAACTTGCAGTCGGTAGTGGTGGTCAAGCAACTTTCTTGCCAAGCTCGTTATCGGTCCCGAACTCCAGTAGCCGAGTTCTTCACATGAATTTACGGTTTCGACCGAGCGAAGGGAGTTAGTCAGAAACACCTCGCTGGCTCGCTTGAGTTGATCTACCGTGAGATCTGCCTCGATGACGCGCTCCCCGATAGATGATAGTAGTTTGATGACCCGAGCCCGGGTAATGCCTGCAAGTATCCTTCCATCAAGTGCGGGAGTAAGTATCTCTTCGTCACATACCGCAAAGATATTGGATCGCGAAGCCTCAAGCACTTTATCGCCATCCAGAAGGAGAGGGACGAAACCGGGGTTTTTAATCGCTAAGTCGTCGATCGCACGTCTGTCAAGCCACTTGTGTTTCCCCAGCCCGCCTGGTGCCTGTATCGGCACCATGGATATTCCCTCGTCGGAGGGTTTAAGGTCTAAAGGAGCGCAGCTCATAGAAATTTCTAACTCACCCTCTACCTTGCGTACAACGATGCGCAGGCGTCCGCGTCCTTGGGGAACTTCAGCCAGGGAGTTTTGAATCGCCGCTAGCCGTATCGGGGGGAATTCACCGTAGAGAGAAAAGACGCTCATTGCCAGTCGGTTTAGGTGCGCATCGAGGTCAAGAGGAACTCCATTTAGCGTGCCAAGGGTCTCAAAGACACCCGCTGTTCGGTCAATAGAAATCGAGCCTCTCAAGGGTGAGCCGGATAGTCGAACTGGCGGAGACATTTTGGCGCCGATGGCGGCCAGGATTGGGCCAGCCTTTACTTGACACTCTTGGTATTCGTCTTCAGGATCGGAGTCGGCGACTATTCCTCCCCCAATTCCACACCATATCTTGCCATTGGCAATTTCAAAAGTGCGGATTACAACGCTGCTGGATAGTCCGGAGACGGGGCTGGCTAATACAATCGAGCCGGTATACACCTCGCGGGCGCTGTGTTCGAGTTCGCTGATTATCTCTTGAGCTCTCAATTTTGGAGCTCCGGTGACAGAGCCCGGTGGAAATGTCGCCGATAAAAGGCCGCCGTCGGTAATTCCATCACTGAGTTCTCCCGTGACCGTGGAGACCATATGCCAAACGCCCGCCATAGCCACAACGTCGAACAGGTTGTCTACGCGGATGGACCCTGGATTGCAGACACGCCCGAAGTCGTTTCGCATCAGGTCTACGATCATCAGGTTCTCGGCCCGGTTCTTTTCGGAGAGAGAAAGGTCTCTTCGTGCTAACTCATCAATTACAGGGTCGGAGTTTCGAGCCGCCGTGCCTTTGATTGGCGAGGTAATAACGGTGCGATCGTTTCTTTTTATGAACAGCTCCGGAGAGAAACTCGCTACTGCGCCCCAACTCCTAGAGATGAAAGCCGCAAATGCCGGATTTAAGTTCTGCTCACCCTGGAGGAATAGCTCTAGTGGGCTTCCTTCGAATTCAGCTTCGATGCGGTGGGTAATATTGGCCTGGAAAATGTCTCCTGACCCGATATATTCGATCGCTCTTCTGACCGAATCTATATGGAAGTCTCGAGTTGGAGTAGCGATGAAGTCTCCTACCTCGAAATTAGACCGGGTAGGTCGATTTGGCAATCGAAGGTTTGCGAGGACGCTATCTCGGCTATGAAAGATTGCATCACGTCGGGCTGGCGTTAAAAGGGCTTCGAAATACCAAGCCTGTGTCGGATCGTCAAATCGAAGCAGATGGTCGTAGTAGTTCAGCGAGTGTAGCGGTAAAGGGATCACCGTTTTGGGCTGAGGGGGCAACTCTTCGATGAGTTGGCCAGCCTGATAGGCTATGTGACCAATCCAACCTCCCCCTACCGCCCCATGCTGTTTACCTAGCACTACTTGGGTCTTGTCTAGAATTGAGAATGGATCTTCGACGGCTTGGGAATCGAGCACCGGGTCCCAGGCGATGATGGCACCGGATCCGCTCCATTCGCCCATGAGCACGCAGAGGCCTTCTTCGTCTGCGAGTGACCTCGCAACTTCGTCGGGTTTTAGCCCGAGATCGAGTCGTTCGAGGTGTAGTTGTGCTGGTTCTGACGGGCCGAACTGATCTGTACCTTTGGCGAACTTAGCACCATCTCTAAAATGCAACCCGCCCACCTCGCACAGCTTGAAACGAAATCCGATTTTCCACTTGGGCGATGGGGCCACGAACGGCCAGATGTATGCCCGGGATTACTCGATACCTTAGTTCAAACCCCGCTATGGACTGGCCTACCCTTGGCCTTGAGAGGGCCACTTGGCTTCGGGGCCACTAGCCTGCGGGACTTCGCTGAGCTATTGCTTCGGTTGGCGTTTCAATACAGCGACGGACCTCATCGATTCTCACTGATGATCGATAGCCCTCGGTCTCAAAGGTTGGCAGTACCTATCGCATCGACTCCCAGGGGATTCGTTTTGGACCCTTAGAAGTAACCTCCAGCGAGTCGAGCAGTTCCCAAAGGGAACTAATGCTGTGTCCGCTGAAGAAGCCATCGCAGAAGGGCAGTACTGCTGACATCCCCCCAACGAGGGGTTGGTATCCTTGGTTGGCTTTTCTTGGGTTTACCCACAACACCCGATGCGATAGCAGCTTCAACCTGCGCATCTGCTCTTTTAAGTCCTTTACGTCACCGCATTCCCAGCCGTCGGAAACTACAATCACCATCGCCCCTCTTGCCATACCCCGTCGACCGTGTGTATCTAGGAAAGCCCCTAGGGCTTCGGCAATTCTGGTTCCACCAAATCGGTCTGGCGCTAAGGAGAGGCCGTCAAAAATAGATTCAATACTTTGACGAGTTCGAAGATCTAGGGTAATTCGAGTCAAGTGGGTAGAAAAAACAAACGACTCGACGCAGCTATTTCTGGACAATCCACGCAGAAAGTAGAGGTATGGACTGGCGAAGGGTTCCATCGACCCCGATATGTCGAGAATAAATATCAACCTGCGCTTCTTTTTGACCCGCCCCTTGCTGAGCAACTCAACTGGGTCGCCACCGGTTTTTACTGACGCACGTAACGTCGCCCTGATGTCTTGCGAGGGATAGAGTTTGGTAGCTGCAGTCCTGGCAGTGACCTTGGTGGGCATCAATTTTTCCGACGATTCAAGTAGTTCATTAGCTAGCTGGAGGTCGAGCTGTGAAAGTGTCGCAAAGTTGCGGCTAGTCAACGACTCCTCGGCGCTCGCCGTCGATCGGTCCGGCAGTTCGACGAAATCGTCCAGCTTCCTTGCATCTCCAGCCTGATGATTGGTGGCGGTTTTTGTGGAGACACCCATTTTCAACTTAGTAATACCCTGGTGGCCCGGTTGCTGCTGGGGCGTTTTGGAACCATACTCCGTATTGACCGATTGGTTCTCGATTGGTGAT
>JAKCBW010000079.1 GCA_021842145.1 Actinomycetes bacterium | reverse complement strand
CCGTGATGGTCGTCCGGGCTGGTTTCAACCCGGCTGGTGTTGATGGCATAAGACCTTGGGTGTCCGCTGGGCACTCAGGCTGCCTGAGCCAGGAATCCCCCGGCTTTAGCCGTGGGGAGGTTTCAAGATCTTCCCGCCATAAAGGACGGAGAAGCAGGAGTTCACCTAGCACCGGTATGACAACATGGTCGGAGCCGTTGAGTGACACAACCGTGAGAATATCTTGGATCATCCTGCTATTTGGCTCTAGTAGAACGGCTTCAGCAGCAATTAGTTCAGTTCATCGACCCGACAACGCCTTGGCCCAGTTACGGGTGGCATCTTCGTTGTGGGTCAGCTCGGCGAAGTGATGTCTTTTCTTTACCTGCCGTATTGGCTCGTAACTCGGGCTATTTCGAAATAGTCTTTAGGCATGTCATTTGAAACCGCTCCGAACCGCGATGATCGTCTCACGCCACAGTTAATTGCCGCACTGGAGTTCTCAGGCCACCTGCGCGGCTATAACAGGGACGAGGTACGTGCCTTTTTGGTAAAGGTTGCAGCTCAGATGTCATCCTTGGAAGAGGCACTGAATCTATCGAGGGCGGAGATCGAGGTCCTAAAGCGGGACTCAGGGAGCAACCTCCAAATTGGGGACATCGAGGCTTCTAAGGTAGGCGAACATGCCGCCGAGGTCGTTCGTATCGCCTCTGACACCGCCAGGGCAATTCGGATCCAGGCCGAAAGTCAGGCTGACGCAATTATGCAAAGGGCCGAGCGTAGCGCTCGCCGAATTGTGGAAGACGCCGAAGCCAAAGCCGAGTCACTGCAGATGGAGTCTTCTCAGAGCGCAGAGGACGCTCTACAAAGGGCCAAGAAACAGGGCGATGAGTTCTTAAATTACGCTGAGGCGCAGGGAAATGAGCTTATACAAAAGGCAAAAGAGGAAGGTCGAGCAATTGTCTATAGGGCAAAGGAGCTACGGTCCTCATACCTAAATGACGCACGTTCAAAGGTTGACGAACTCATGAAGGAGATGTCCGAACTCGAAGCCGCACGTAACAGCATCCTAACCATTCTAAATGGGGCTGCGAGGATGATAGCAAGGGTGGAAAGCTCGCTAGATCCAGAACATTTGTACCTCAAGTCGGTGGAGGACGATGATAGAGCTTACGCAGGCGGTGATACGAATTCCCAGGCTACAGATGAGAATGGCATTGAAGCAGATGACCCGGAAACTTCGTTGCAAGCTCCAGAGGAGCCAGTGGCGATTGAGGATAATCCGCCAAATTTTGACGACCAGAAGAGGTCATTTTCCGAGAGTCGCGAACAGACTCCACCCGACGAAGTCGAAGGTTTCCTCGGCCTCCCTCCTTCTACTTTTTACTTGGCATCTGATACCCAGAGCGAGATCGGACTCATATCTAAAGTTGAAGCCGGCCCCTCAAAAGTGGAAGGTGAGGTTGTCCACGGGGAGGGGATGGGTCAGGGAGCCGACCATTTCGCTCCTGACGACGCAGCGGTTGGTGAGAGCGGTGAGGATGATGGCGAACTGGGAGACGTTGAACTAACTGAAGCCGAGGCGCTATTCGAAGAGGATCTGCTAGAGGGCTCAATTCTTGATTCAGTCATGCAGGAAGAGGTAGAGGAGTATTTTGCCTTTGATGAGGAAGATGAGCTAACGGTTAACCCAAATGACGAGACCAGTAGTGTCAATCCAGCCACTTTTGATTCAGTAATTGATGAGCCAATAACTATTTCCTACGAATCGGCTCTCCCGCAAGAAGTCGAGGCGATTCATGAGCCGACCCTGGGTGAGGCCATTTCCTCTCCGACAGCACCAGAAGGGGCCATGATCGAGATCTTAGCGACACAGGATCGAGTTAGCCAGGGCAGTGATTTGGAGGGACCTCCAGTGACCGCCCAGGTCGACTTAGAAAGGCTGAATAGGCTCGAAGAACTATTTGAACGAATGAGGGTCAGCCGCAACTCAGAGGCATTGGAGGCAAACTCAGTTCTTTCCTTAGATGAAGTACCTCACCCAGACGCAGAACCGAGCGATCATCGAGCGATTGCCTCTTCACTGATGGCTTCGGAAACCCATTCCGATCTGTCTAAAGGTGCTGCTGGTACGGAAGGTGCCTCCGTGGTGTTGGGCGAGACTGAAATGGCCTTGATTGAATCCCGAGACGCAAGTATCCAGCCGACACTTCTTCAATTGTCTCGAAGGACGAAGCGACTCCTACAGGATGACCAGAATGAACTCCTAGATGCCTTGAGGAAGGGAGGAGTTGAAGGGGCCAATTTCATGACCAAGGAGCTGAGTGCTCGCCTTGAACAGCGAGTTGAGGACCTAAAGGAGCTTCTGTTGCCTGCGGTTGACGCGGGCTTTACATCGGTTGGAGCAGTTGCAAATCTGGATAGTTCTTTTGAAATTGCGAGGCAGGTACTCGAGGAATTACTCGCTTTACTGAACCAGTTGAGCTTGACCAAGGTGAAAGGATCGCTACTCGTTCATGATGGCGGCAACGAGTCCGATCAGATAGGTGGAATTTCAGGGATCTATAGAGACTTGAGGAGTTCCAGGCTTGATTCGATCATAGAAGACGCCGTGGTGTCTGCGCACGCCAGAGGTGCCCTCGCCGGTTCGGTTGGTCGAAGGGTGCGGTGGATAGCCCACGACAAGGGAAATACTTGTCCGGATTGCGAGGACAATGCACTCAATGGCGAGACGACAAGCGGAGAGTTATTTCCTACTTCGCATAGTGCGCCTCCCGCCCACCCTGGCTGCAGATGTCTGATTACGGTCGAGCGCGCCTAGGGTAGAACTCATGCGGAATCCAAGTGAAATGGCTGCTGGCCATAGAAGAGGATCACGGCGTCAGGTACTCGCGCTAGGTATTTTCATCATCCTTATTGTTCTCGTGCTGTCTCTGCGCGGCATTTCGGTCTTTTTCACGGATTTTCTGTGGTTTAAATCGGTCCATCTATCAGGAGTTTGGTCATCCATCCTGCTCGCCAAGATTGAGCTAGCGGTCTTTTTTACCCTTGTGGGCGCCTTGATGTCATTTATAAGTCTGACGATCGCACAGAGGATCATGGACAAGAGTGTTCCGAACGACTCAGCCTCAGAGGAGCTGATCAATAGATATAGGAGCGCAACTTCTAGATTTCCGCGCATTGGAAGGATAGTGGTTTCTGCAGTAATCGGTCTTCTTCTGGGGGTGGGTACTTCGTCCCAGTGGCAGACCTGGCTCCTTTTTAGAAATTCGGTGCCTTTTGGAATTAAGGATCCCCAATTTCATCTCGATGCGAGCTTCTTTGTATTCAGGCTACCTTTTTATCTTTTCCTTGTCCACTGGGTGTTCGTCGCGCTGACGCTGGTATTTTTGTTGACAACCGGTGCTCACTACCTATCGGGGAGCATTACGACTCAGGGCAAGCGCCCGAGGGTGTCGCCCCCGGTCAAGGCGCAGCTGTCGATGATTTTGGGATTGATGGCTTTAGTCAAAGCTTTTGGTTACTACTTCCAGCGATATGAGCTCGACCTTTCCACCCGGGGAGTGGTTCAGGGGGCTTCCTATACCGATGTTCATGCCCAATTGCCGGCGCTAAATATGCTTATCGTAATATCGCTTGCTTCGTTCGCTCTACTAATCTTCAATATCAGGCGGCAAGGGTGGGTGCTTCCTGCAATTGGAGTGGGTCTTTGGGCATTCCTTTCCGTCGTTTTAGGTGCGGTGTATCCTGCAATCATTCAGAACTTCGTCGTCCAGCCCTCTCAAGCCACGAAAGAGTTGCCTTACATCGGTCGCAATATAGTAGCCACTAGGTACGCCCTTGGCCTAGATGGTATTTCGCAGCAGAGCTTTCAGGTGAACGACAACCTGTCCCAAAACCAACTACTGCAGAGCTCGAATGCATTGAGGGCCGTAAGGCTTTGGGGAACTAATACGCCTTTACAAACGGTCAATAAGCTCCAGGACATCCGTTCTTACTACCAGTTCAACTCGATCAATGCCGACAGGTATAAGATCAACGGCGTGACTACCCCGGTCATAGTTGGCATACGTCAGCTGAATGCGGCCAACCTTCCTTCGAATTCTTGGGTTAACCAGCACCTTCAATATACTCATGGATATGGAGCCGTCTTAGCCCCCGCCAACCAGATCACTCAAGATGGGAATCCATCCTTCGCCATAAGGGACGTTCCACCGGTATCAACCGGAGGAACTGAGACAATTACCCAACCTCAGGTGTACTATGGTCAACAAGTTCCAGGGTATGTTGTGGCCGATACTAAGCAGCCCGAAGTTGACTACCAGACATCTACGGGCGCTTCGGTTGAAACGAGTTACTCCGGCACTGGTGGTGTAAGGCTATCTTCGGAACTCGTGAAGGCCGCATTCGCAATGCGCTTTGGTGACCTGAATCTACTTATCTCCGGGCTGATAACGAATCAGTCGAAGATAATGTTCAACCGTGATATTCAAGCTAGGATCCAGAAAGCAGCCCCATTTTTAACCCTTGGTTCCAACCCGTATCCGGTGATACTTTCTGGAAAGATCTACTGGGTACAGAACGCGTATACCACCTCGGCATATTTTCCGTATTCTCAGATGGCGGACACTTCGGCACTTAATCCAGCCAGTGGCCTTGCTGCTAGCAGTTTCAACTATGTGAGGAATTCCGTCAAGGTGCTGGTAGACGCCTACAACGGTACGATGACCTTCTATGTCACAGATCCGACAGACCCGATCATTCAGTCCTACGAAAAGATGTTTCCGGGTCTGTTTACACCAGCCTCGAAGATGTCGAAAGGGCTTATCGCCCACCTTCGGTACCCAAATGACATGTTTACAGTACAAGCAGCTGCATTTGGAAGGTACCACATCACGAATCCAACGGCATTTTATAATGCTGGTGATGCTTGGACACTCGCCCAGAACCCAGGCAATGGCGTGCCAACGTCTACAACTCAGACCGTGTTCGGCGCAGCTGGTACGACCAACCAAAACGCCAGGATGCAACCACTCTACGAGTTGATTCAACTTCCTGGAACCAACACACTGAGCTTCTGTATTGTCGAGGCCTACGTGCCGGTATCTCAAAACGATGTTCAGCAAAACCTGACTGGGATGTTGGTTGCACGTAGTGATCCTGGTCATTATGGGCAGCTGATCGACTACGTAACTCCCAGGGGTCAACAGATCGATGGGCCACAGCTGATTAACGCACGGATCAATGCAACAACTGCGGTTTCCCAGCAGATAAGCCTTCTAGATCAACACGGTTCGCAGGTCCAACTTGGCAGTGTCATGATGATTCCAATCCAGCAGAGCCTTCTTTATGTACGACCCCTATACGTTGAAAGTACACAAAACCCACTACCTGAGATTAAACAGGTGATAGTTGTTTATGGGACACAGGTTGCCATGGAGCCAACCTTGGCAGGCGCGCTGAATGATATCTTCGGTGTGAATGTTCCAGGCCTACAAGGCTCTACACAAGCAGTCAGCGGCGGTGGAGGTAGCGGGCCAAGTGTTCCGACGTCTGTTTCTCTAAGTGGTTTGGCAAGTTCGATAAGCCAGGCATCGACACTGTATGATAAGGCCCAGGCGGCGCTGAAGGCGGGCAACTTGGCACAATACCAGACAGACGTCAATGCGTTAGGGGCGCTCCTTGCAAATACCCAGTCGCTAAGTGGATTTCCTCAGCCGTCGACAAGGACATCGGCTTCAACAAATACGACCACGTCGCCAAAGGCAGCAAAGGGATAGTGAACTCAGATTAGTGCTTGGCGAACCTGACTCAGTTATGGCCAAGGCTTCCGAGATGGTTGGTTGAAAAGTGGCAAAAATTGCTTGAATCGGCTGGTATCCGGAAGCGGTTTTGCGAAATTGGCTTTGGCGCTTCTGCGGCTCTAATTGAGAAGCAGTGCTCGTAGGCCTATAAATCCCAAGGAAGTCAATCTGTTGATCTATTCTCGTAAGGTCGAGATTCTGGCAGGAAGTCAGCAGGTACCTATTAGATTGGTGTAACACATCGCGGGGTGGAGCAGCATGGTAGCTCGTCGGGCTCATAACCCGAAGGTCGTAGGTTCAAATCCTGCCCCCGCCACCATCGAAAGTGCAGGTCAGGGCCGGTGCGAGAGCACTGGCCCTTCTGCTGCCCCGGCGAGCATCCCACAGGCCATCCCGTGGATTCTGGCTCATCAGATTTCGGCGGTAGGACTGTCGACAGCAACCCCCAGTTGGACTTCACAGCGTAGAGGAGCAGCCCGACCCGGAAGTTGTGGATCAATGTGAAGTTGAACGCTGTGCACTTCACCAATGGATCACCAGGTTGACATCTGTTAGCTACCTAACTATATTTGTATGGTGGCTAACGGCACGACGGACCCTCAGCACGAGTCAGCCGGGGCATGGGCGAAGAAGTATCACCTTGCGTCGCGAACGGTGATGGAATCCATACTGCGCCCCCACGATCTCGGCCCAACGCAGTGGTACGTGCTGCACCACCTGGCAATGGTGGGCGAGACCTCGCAGCGTGACCTTGCCGGCCTGCTCCAGGTCGAACGCCCAACTCTCACCGGCGTGGTCTCTGCCTTGGTCCGTAAAGGGCTGGTCGTGCAGGAGCCGAGCAGCACCGATCAGCGACAGAAGATGCTGAGGCTTACTCGGGCCGGTGCGGCGTTGTGGCGGAAGTTGCCCGACCCGATAGCCCTGATCCTGGACACCGCGTTCGACGGCATCGCAGCGTCTGACGTGGAAACCACCGCCCACGTGCTCCGCACCGCCACCGGTAAGCTCCAGGAACTCCTTTCGAAAGGGACACCATCATGACCATCCTCATCACCGGCGCTACCGGACTGGTCGGCAGCCGCCTCATTCCCCGCCTCGTTGACGAGGGGTACGACTGCCGCGCTCTCGTGCGACCCGGTAGGCCCTTCCCTGAAGGCGTCTCGTCGGTCGCTGGCGACCTCCTGGATCCGTCCACACTGCCTGAGGCCGTGGCTGGGATCTCCACTGTGATCCACCTCGCCGCCGTTCTACGGAACCCAGACCCGGAGCAGATTCGGCGAGCCAACGTCGACGGCACCAAGAACCTCATCGCGGCGGTCCGGGCTCATGCCCGCAAGGCAAGAATCATCATGGCCAGTACCAACCTCGTTTACGACGAAGATCTGCCGTGGCCAGCGCGCGAAGGCGATCCTGCCAAGCCGACCCGACCCTACCCGGCCAGCAAGATCGTCGCCGAGCAGGAACTTCGCGACAGTGGCCTGAATTGGATCGTCTTGCGTTTCGCTTTCGTCTATGGCGACGGCGACGGCCATCTGCAATCAGCGCCCGGACTCCTGGGGTCATGGGGTTGGCATCCCGCCGCCACGATGAGTCTGATCCACCATCGCGACATCGCCACCGCCACGCAACTCGCTCTCACCGGAACTCTGGATCGGCGGATCGTTAACCTCACGGACGATGCTCCCACCTCGGTCTACGAGATCGCTCGGATCGTCGGCACCGACTACCCCACATCAGCTCAGCCGCTCGAGAACCCCTGGAACGGGCACGTCG
>JAKCBW010000078.1 GCA_021842145.1 Actinomycetes bacterium | reverse complement strand
TGAGGTGGTAGGCGACTTGGGCGACGTTGACGCGAGCATTGCCACTCCGCTGGCTGTTGTCATCGCCGAACTGATGCAAAACTCGGTCGAACACGCCTTCGCTAACCTGCCAGTCGAAGAGTCGGTCGGTCTCAAAATTAAACTCGAACTCGTGAGGACTAACTCAGTCCTCAAAGTTACAATATCGGATAACGGGGAGGGATTCCCGGACTCATTTGACCTTCAGACGACCGCATCTCTGGGCCTTTCGATAGTAAGAGATCTAGTGACAACGCAGCTGAATGGAAAGATCAGCCTACGACCCGGACCCAGCGCAAAAGTAACCATAGAAGTACCCTTGGAGTCGAATTGAGTGGATTTGAGGATTTCCCTCTAGTAAGCGGATCCCGTTACAAGCCCATTGTCCTCGCCCATCGTGGCGATCACCGTACTCATAAACCTAATAGCCTGTTGGCCGTTACATCCAGTCTCTCAAGTGGCGCAGACGGAGCGGAGGTCGACCTCAGATTAGGTGCCGAGGGAGGGGTATTTCTCAGCCACGACCCAGTCCAGAAGGGTTATCAGCTGGCAGGGGCTCGTGAAGAGGATGCAGAACTTGAAAAGCTATCTATCTGTACCCTTGACAAAGTCCTAGCCTCCTCTCCAGGAGAGATGTTGCTCAACCTAGAGCTAAAGAGGGACCCCTTGGGGCGGGTGGAAGATTTTGCCGAATCTGTGCTGTCCAAGTGTGGCCCATACGTAAGCTCAAAGAGGCTCCTCTTCTCCTCTTTCGATCGAAAGTTAGTCGAGTCACTAAAAACCAAGGCTCCCGAGGCGAAGATCGCACTCCTCCTGGAGTACAGGACATCGGTGGATCGTTCGATCTCCTACGCCAAAGAACTGGGCCTTTTCGGCCTGAATCTCCACTACCGGAAGGCCCTCGGTAAGTCGCTGGAGCGTTGCTTGGAAGCCGGACTAAAGGTAAATGTTTGGACTTTAGACGATGAAAAAAGCGCTATAGATTTAAGTTACCATCCGGTAACGGGTATCATAACGAATAAGATTGCGGAGATTCGCCGGGTGGTCGGCTAACCCGAGCCGCAAAGTGGTCCGGTGAAAACTAGGAGTAATGCGAAGCTATGAACATCTGTGTTTGCGTAAAGCAGATCCCCGACCCAACGGCGACACAGTCGCTAGATCCATCGACCAACAACCTAGTCCGGGCTGGCAAGCTCGTATTGGATGACTCGGACACCTTTGGTGTCGAGATGGCCCTGCAGTTGGTCGACTCGGCGGGTGGCGGAGAAGTCACCTTGGTCTCGATGGCACCTAATGGAGAAGTTTCAGGGATTAGGACCGGACTCGCTATGGGGGCATCAAAGGGTATTTTGATCTCCGATCCAGAACTGGCCGGTTCGGACGCACTCTCGACGGCAAAGGTGCTCGCAGCGGCGATAAAGACCACCGAGTTTGACCTTGTGATCGCCGCCACCGAATCAACCGACGGCTATACCGGGACGACCCCGGTGCAGGTCGCCGAGTTGTTGGGCCTTCCGTCGGTGAGTTTCGCCAAGAAGGTCGAGATAGTGGATGGAAAACTGAAGGTGGAGAGGCAGACTGAAGCGGGATTCGACGAGGTCATCTCACCCCTTCCGGCCCTCGTAACGGTAACCGCTGGGGTTGTCGAACCCCGCTACCCCTCTTTCAAGGGAATCATGTCCGCAAAGTCCAAGCCGGTAGCTACCCTAACGGTAGCGGACCTAGGTCTATCGGGCCAGGTCGGCGGGGCCAATTCGGGTCAACGCGTTGTTGCGGTTAGAAAAGCAGAGGCTCGTCAGGCCGGAACGATCATTGAGGATAATGACGATGCCGTTGGTCAGCTCGTTGGTTACCTGGAGCAACTTAAGGTCATTTGACCTACTCGATTTGTAGAAAGCTTCCTGGATTATATGGAGCTTCTTGGTTTATAGAAAGATTCAAAAAGAAGGGGATTTTAAGTGTCTCTAGGGAAAATTTGGGTGTTGGCTGAATTTGCGGAAGCCAAGCCGACGACCACGACACTCGAGCTCATCAGCGCAGCGAGTACCTTTGCTGATACGGTCGAGGCCTTCGCTTGGGGCGAAGGGGTAGCGCAATACCAAGACGCACTCGGCGCTTTTGGAGTATCGAAGCTATACGACATAGGTTCCTTGGCGGGATCGTTACCCGGTCCAAAGGTAGCTGCGGCTATGGCCGGAGAGATATCGGGGAATACTCCTCCCGACGCCATCTTCTTTGCAGCCAGTTACGATGGCCGCGACGCAGCGGCGAGGCTTTCGGCGAGGCTTTCGGTTGGGGTGATAACCAACGTGGTCAACCTTGTCTCTGATGGGTCGGGACTCAGTGCTGAGCATGCGATCTTTGGCGGAGAGGTGATCGTGACCTCAAAGTTTGAAGGATCTGGCCCGCAGATCTTCGTCATTCGCGCAAAGTCCTTCGCCCCCGAAGCGACGAGATCAGCGAGTTGCGAAGTTGCATCCGCCAAGGTATCGGATTTAGGACCTACCGACGGAGCGAAAGTAACGGCTTCACACGCCGAGGAGCGCAGTGGTCCCAAGTTGGATGAGGCACCTGTTGTGGTTTCAGGCGGACGTGGACTAGGACAGCCGGACAAGTACCAGCTGGTAGAGGAGTTAGCCACCCTTCTCAATGGTGCACCTGGAGCATCGAGGGCCATTGTCGACGCAGGATGGGTTCCCTATTCCTACCAGGTCGGCCAGACTGGCAAGACGGTCAAACCCAACCTCTATATCGCAGTTGGAATCTCCGGAGCTACCCAGCACATGGTGGGGATGAAGGGGTCGAAGAACATCGTCGCTATTAATAAGGATAAAGAGGCGCCGATCTTTCAGGTCTGCGACTTTGGTATCGTCGGCGACGCGTCAAAGATCGTTCCCAAACTAATTGAGGCCATAAAGACGAGGTAGCGCTATCCTTTGCTCCTCGGGTCGCAGCTAGATGAGTTCTCTACTATTTAACTCCGCAGCCGTAGCTAGCCGGATCGGGTCGAAGCCATCTTCAGCTTTGCGATAATTAAAAAAGTTATCGCGCTAAGTAGTAAAGTGGTATTTTTACCCTACCGATAGATAAATAGGTTCTTCGCATTTTGCGGGGCCCTTTGTTGGGGCTTCTTTTCAGTGTGGGGACGATGGGGAGTTAAGGCCGTGCGCGGTTTTGGTTCTGTGAGTCGGGCTGTGAGTCGGGCTGTGTGCTAGGGGTGCGGGTCTATGAGGGAAGCTCGACCGGCTGACCTTTACGAGTGGGCAATATCTGGGTCCGAGCTAACCAAGGTGAGCGCGGTTGCACCTTGGTTAGAGTCGGCGCGATATACCGGCTTCGATTTTGCCCTCGGAGTGATCCTCGTTTTCGTCACCAAGGCTAACCCCACTCCCGTTTTTGATCCAGCCGAGTTGTCGAGTGCCACCATTAGCGCACTGTTGGTGGACCGGGAACACTTTGAGGCGGACTGGATAGACACTATTGGAGACGGTGAAAATCAGTCTTCGCTCATTCCACTGCTCCTTGGAAAACAGTGCAGTTGGGAGCAGCGGGTTACCATAACCTCCCACACCGATAAGCGACTCCTGGGTCTGGTCGTCATAGGAGGAACCGGGGACGATCCCTCACGTGATCCGAGGAGGCTTGAGTTTTTCAAGAGCCAACTCAAGTCGAACATCGAGAGACTGGCTCTCAGTGGGGAATTGAGCGACCTAGAAGCTAGGCACAAAGAACAGAGTGCGGTGATGGAGGCCTCGAGTCGGGCGGTCCATGACTTCTTGGTCCAACTTGATACCGAGGGCGAGATCACCTGGGCATCGACCTCGCTGAGTCGCATCGGCAAGGATCCAAAAAAGCTGGTGGGTATCCACGTGAAGGCGCTTTTTGATCCATTGGATTGGGAGAACTTTGACACCTGGTTTGCTGCGTTGAAGGGTGGCGAGGCGACAAGTTCGGAACAGTTTCGGATCCCATTGGGCGACGGATTCGTCGATCAGGGTTTTGTTTGGGTGGAGCTAGTCGGAGGTCGCTTCAACGGAGCTAGCCAGGTCGGCTATGTGCTGGCCGCTCGAGATCGGACCGAGCGTATACAGTTCGAAATTGAACTCGCCGAATCGGAACACCGCTACCGAAGTATCGTCGAGCTTGCTGGTGAAGGCATATGGCATGTGACTTGGAGGGGCGAGACGATATTTGCCAACTCTAGGTTGGTGTCGATGCTCGGAGTCGACGACGCTTCGCAGCTCGCCCTGCTCAGCATCTATGACCACATCGACTCGACCCACCTCAATGCCCTTGGCTTTGGATCTTTGACGCCAAGGAATGGATTGCGGATAAGGTCCGAGGTCGAACTACGAAGGGTCAAAGGCGATCCGATTTGGACGCTGCTCCATGCGGAGGTGATGGTTTCTGCATCTGGCGAAGCGTCTTTGCTGATGATGTTCGTAGACGTAAACGATCTAAAACAGACCCAACGTGAACTCTCCCGCCTTGCAAGCCACGACAGCCTGACCGGACTTCCAAACCGACTTGAGATCCATAGGCAACTCTCTTCGATGTTGGGCAGCGCACGAAGATCAAATTTAGAGATTGGAGTCTTTTTCGTAGACCTTGACGGTTTCAAGGCGGTCAATGATAATTACGGCCACGCCATCGGCGACGATCTGCTGAGGCAGGTTGCCAAGAGACTTACATCAAAGGTTAGGGATACCGACTTCGTGGGGCGACTCGGCGGGGACGAATTTGTGGTTATCAGCATCGGGAAGTTTAGTGATCGACAGAGTGCTGATATGGTTGACCGACTGAGCAGTGCCTTTGGATCGATTTTTCAGCTCTCTGATGTGAGTGTCAGTGTCGGGGCGAGCATAGGTTTCGCCAAGTCGTCCGGATCATCCGACGACACCGACCTGATCCTCGATCGCGCCGACATAGACATGTATCGGTGCAAGCTCCGGAGAAAAGGTAGATCCGTAGATCCCAAATCCCCCGAACCCTCCGAGTTGGACCCGAGCTAGCGTCCCACCAACTTGAATTGTCTTAGGAATTGTCTTAGGAATTGTCTTAGGAATTGTCAAAAACTCCGGCGCCTCCGGAGGGGCCGCCTTGTCGGTGATTGGAGGGGAGTTTTTGAGCTAGACCCCTGAAATGCCCGTGAATGATCCGTAAACGGTCCTTTCAGCGGGAAGGACTCGCCAGCGGAATGTTCAGTAACGAACGAAGTTCGTGACTGCGTCGTATCGCTTCTTTGATCCTCTTACTTGCCACCTCTCCTCGAAAGAGTCATCAGATAGCACCGTAGTGATGATTTGGTAGTTGTCATTTCCACAGACGTGCCAGCTTTGCCATATCCCTTTCCTAAGGTCGAGGTCGACGAAGGGCCTTCCGTCAGAAAATGCCACCGACACCACGGCAAAACGTTCGAATCGACTAAGTTCGAGTCGCCTTGTCGCCGTTCCGTTGTAAGCCCCGAAGCGCAGCTCACCGGATTCACTCATTGTCGCCCTAACCGGAGGGTCGTATTCGCTTAGTGGCTCCAAGGCAGAAATCGACGCAGTCCCTTGGAAGTGGCCGTCCGACTCTAAGATGTGATCCTGGATACGACGATCGACCCGCCAATTGCCGAGGAGAAATTCCAAGGTATCCAAAATCCCCATGAGAGGGAAGTCTAGCTATTATGCAGATTTCGATGCCTGGCCCTGCAGAGCAGATTGCGGGAAAATCCACTCGACACATCCACTCGACACATCCACCCCAACTAGCTAATCCGGGGGATTCCGCTAAGCGGACGCTTCAGGAGGTCGCAGCGGTGATCAGATGGTAGAGCAGGACAAGCTGAGCTATGGCTAGCGGCTCGCTCCTCACCCCGGGAGATATCTGTCCTATCGCTGCCGGTACGGGCTGATCTAGCCCCAAGTGGTGCCAGATGACCTCTTCGACACTCTTGGAGAGCTCACTCCTAGCCCCACCATGGACGTGAAGGGCGTCCACCGGCTTTCCGTCATCGTCGCGAATTAGCTTGAGGTGAATTGCCTCTCGGGTGTCACTACCTAAGACGTCGGTGAGGTCGGGGTGGGCAATCGTCGGCCGAAGGAGGATCTCGGCATTCATCGTTTGAGAACCGTCCTCGTTGCTCGCCGGCTTGAAGCGTATGACTATGTCGGCGTGGGTCCGCTGCGGACGAATATAGGCCTGAGACTCGGGTTCCCTTCGATCGAGGTCCTGAACTACCTGCTCTTTTGTATATCCCCGCTGGGTGGTATCCCTCTTTATCTTCCATGTACGCCTCACCTCTTCGGGTGGGTCGAGGAATACCGTTACGTCAAAGCACGCCCTGGAGAGCTTCGAGTAGAGGGGGAAGAGCCCCTCGACGATAACGAAGTCGCTAGGAGTCAGCAAGGTTGGACGATCTAAGGTCCCGTGCGAGTGGCTATAGACGGGTTTCAGTATCGGCTGTCCAAGGGTGAGGAGCTGGAGGTGCTGTTCCATTATCTCTAGGTAGTTGCACTCGGGATGTAGGGCGGTGAAGGGGAGTTCCTTCCTCTCAGACCTGTCGTATCGGTGGTAGTCGTCGGTGCACATCGACGTGATCTGATCAGATCCGAGAGCCTCGACGAGCCCTCTAGTTAGTGTGGTTTTCCCCGAAGCGCTATCACCGGCTATCGCCAGCATCGGAACGTGACGAGAGCGACTCACCTCACCCCGTACCCGCTCGAGTAGCGTGAGCCTATGTGGCATCTCTGCCCCTTTCAGCATCGATCACTTCGGAGTGATTCCCGTTTATGAAATGCGTGCCAGCATCCGTAATGACCAGGGAAGAGGTAACCCAACCCTGCTCGGTTTTCACCGGAGCAAAGAGTGGCGCTGAATTGGTAACTCCGGTTATTACCACTACCGAATCCCCCTTTACCATCTCTGCGGGGGTCATGATCTTGTCCTTCCAGTCGGGTTCGAGCATGTTTAACCTCTTTATCTCCTCCTCCGACTGAGGCGCCAGGCGGGCCTGCATTCCCGCCCCAAGGAGCTTCGCAGCGCAAGCCGAAATTACGCCCTCGGGTGCGCCGCCTATGCCGTATAGTCCGTCGAGTTCGGAGTCCTCAAGCATTACTTTGATCGACGCCATTACATCGCCGTCAGGGATCTCCACGACCTTGGCACCCATTTTGCGGATCTTGGAGATCAACTCCTCGTGTCTTGGCTTGGCTAAGACGATGAGCTTAAGGTCAGCGATCTCTTTATTGGAACTTGAGGCGATGGCCTCTAGGTTGTATTCGACCCCTTTTGCTATGTCTATTAAATCCTTGGCGGGAGCCTTGACGACCAGTTTTTCCATGTAGTAACCACTGGTCGAATAGAGGGAGCCTACTTCAGAACCGGCGATTACAGATACTGCACCATCTTGGCCTTTGGCGGCGTAATTCGTACCCTCCAGAGGATCAACTGCGAGATCAAAGGCGACGTTCTCGGTGACACCTAGTACTTCGTCGACATAGAGCATCGGAGCGTTATCCTTCTCACCCTCTCCTATCACGACCTTCGCAGAGGGGTCCATCTTTCTGAGAGAGTTCCTCATCGCTGCGGTCG
>JAKCBW010000077.1 GCA_021842145.1 Actinomycetes bacterium | reverse complement strand
TAACATTCTCTACCGATGCCATGAGTTGGGCCAAACTCACCTGAGCGTCCTCCTCAAAAAGCTCCGGAATTATGAATTCGGCGTAGATACTCGGATGGTGAACGAGCAGCCTAAGCGACTCAATGGCCGGCCGAGCCGCCCGATGTCTGCGAGAGCGCAATGAGCCGGAACGCATTAGACCAGGATTGCTTCCATTGGAGGTTGCTTGCTGAGTTCTAGCCTGAAGATCCCGATACCTAGCCTCGACACTTTTTAGGTCTAAACCAGAAAGGGCGGCTATCGACGAGATGTAATCATTTCTGACTAGCGGATTTGGATGCTCAGAAATAAGCCCAAGTGCGGCATCAGCCGCTCGTGCCCTGCCCTCCGAAGTCGCCAGATCGCCTTTTGCAATCGCTCGTTCAACCCTGAACCTCAAAAATGGCTTAGACCCACCAACAGCCTTGACAAGCGCGTCGGGGTCCCTAACTCCTATTTCAGCGGGATCTTTACCCCCTGGCAAGCTGGCTACATAGAGTTCCACGCTGTGCTTGGATTCGAACTGGTACAGCCTCTCTATCGCATCCTGGCCCGCCCCGTCGGCATCATATGAAAGTACGATCCGCTTAGCGAAGTTCTTAAGCCTCTCAAAGTGCTCCTGCGAAAGGGCCGTGCCACAGGTTGCTACGGCATTTCGAATTCCACACTGATGCATAATGATGACATCGGTATATCCCTCACAAACGACCACTTCACCGCTGTTGACTATCTCAGACTTGGCGACGTCTAGACCGTAGAGCACGCGACGTTTGGAGTAGAGAAGGGTCTCTGGAGAGTTTTTGTATTTCGGTGGCGGAGATTGATCTGGCTGCAATGACTTCAATGAATCTGGAAGTATCCTTCCCCCAAAGCCTATGGTCGCTCCCGAAGTGTCACGGATGGGAAACACTATACGCGAGCGCAAATAGTCCCTAAGGTTGCCGCTCTGATCCTGGTAGCCAAGGCCCGCTTCCACCACTAAGTCTGCCGGGAACTTAAGTATCTGCCCGATGTTGAATCTGGCGGAGGGTGACCATCCGATTTGAAAGGTATCCCAAGAACTCTGTTCAATGCCCCTAGAAAGTAGGTACTCCCTTGCCTGCTTGCCGGCCTTATCGTCTTTTAGTGACTCTACGAAGTACTCAGTCGCCCGCTCGAGCAACCGATGCAAGGTCGCCCTCCTCTCGGCACTCCTTGAGTCGTATCCTGAATCTTTTGAGAGAGTTATTCCCGCCCTATCGGCGAGTATCGAAAGGGCCTCAACAAAGTTCACATGACTAGTTTCTCTGACGAAGGTAATAGCGTTACCCTTCGCCTGGCATCCAAAACAGTAGTAGACGCCATCCTCCTGGTTGACGGAGAAAGAGGCGGTATCCTCCGAGTGAAAAGGGCATAACCCGACCCAACGTCGCCCACTTTTTTTGAGCGTGACGTGTTCAGTAATTAGCGCCACGAGGTCTGTCGCGTCTAGAACCCTCTGCACATCGTCAGCCAATGGACCTCACAATTCCGATAAGACCTGCCACAAATCATTTTAGAAGCTTCGCAGTTGCCTGAAAATATCTCCAAATTTGCGTAACCTGTAGAAGTGGAGTTAAAAGAGGCGGCGCAAAAACTAGGGGTCCACTATCAGACAGCATACAGATGGATAAGGTCGGGCCAACTAAAGGCATACAAAGTTGGTAACACATATCAGGTCACATCAGAGGACCTTATCGATTGTCTCAATAGGCGGAACTGCCCGACTGCCCCTCCAAGCAGCATAAAGATCAGGAACTGGGAGCATCAAGCCTTTCGCCTTATGGGATACCTGCTTAGCGGAAATGAGGCTGAGGCTAGGGCCCTGATCCTCAAAGTCGCCGAGGGTGGTGCCGAAATCGTCACCGCCTGCGAGAACCTGATAAGTCCGGTCCTTGCTGACCTGGGAGAGATGTGGTCGACCGGGAAGATCACAATTGCGAGCGAGCACAGGGCGACCGCCATCTGCGAAAGGGCCCTTGCCTGCATGATGAACAACCTAAGGGGGCGGCCAAGGGGTATCGCAGTAATAGGAACCCCGCCAGGAGATGAGCACTCCCTCCCCTCATCGATGGCTACGGCCGCTCTAAGGAGTCAAAGGTGGCTAGTCCACCATTTAGGGACCCAAGTTCCTCCAGAAGACTTCGTGTCAATTGCAAAAGAAGTCGCCGCAACCTTGGTGGTCATTACCATAACCCATACGCCAGCACTAGATCAAGCGAACCAAATCGCAACACTAGCCAGAAAACAAGGCATCCGATCTCTCGTTGGTGCCCCAGGCACACCCATAGGAAGCCTGGTAGAACTAGCCAACTCCCGTCCGAGCACTGAAAGCTCCTTCAAATCAAAGATATACAAATCAAAGATATAAATATAAAATGTGTGGCTGTCCGACCAACCGATGATTCATCGCCGACCTATAGCCCAAGCTACCGCCGACCCTAAACAGATTCTCCTGTTGCGAATTTTACTCAATTATCAACCCGCAAGGTTGTTCTGGCCTATGATCGACTTAAGCGCAAAGACTATCATCGGGTCAAATGAGGTCTCTATGTTGGCTTCCAGAAATTCCAATGCAGACTCGGTACTGTACATACCCTTTCGATACGGTCTCGGGTGGGTGAGCGCATCGAATACGTCCGCCACCGCGACAATGCGGCCAAGGATGGGGATTTCATCTCCCTTCAGCCCGTCGGGATAGCCAGAACCATCGAGTCTCTCATGATGTGTCCTCACCCCCTGCGATATCTTCCAGAGGTCCGGCGACGCCTTCAAAATTAGCTCAGCGCCGACAGCAGAGTGGGCCCTAATGGTCACAAACTCTTCCTGGGTCAGCCTCGCAGCCTTACCCAGTATGGAAATTGGAACTTCAACTTTGCCCAGGTCATGAAATCCCGCTGCTTCACGGGCTTCGACGAGATCATCACCGTCGAGGCCTACCTCCCGTGCTATCGAATCTACGAGGTGGACCATGCGCTCAGAGTGAAAAAAAGTAATCTCGTCGTAGTCAAAAAGCGAGTTCATCCAGGTATCTGCTATGGCTGGAGCAACCGCAACACTCCACGGAGCACTTGGTGAATTCAACTGTCCACCCGACCAGTCGACCTCGACGATGATGCCACAAAAACGGCAACCAGCCCAGTCCTAGCCAAAACGCCTCCCTGCAAATCGGGTCCCCCCAATGAGATAGCCGTCGCCCCGCCACTTCCACCCGGTCGCCACAGTCGGCTATCTTTAAAAAACAACTAGTAGGCCGAAAGACTCCAAATTGGTCGTGCTCCGTTTAATCACGACCAATTCTTCGACAACTTACTTCGACCCAAAAAGTTAGGGTTCCCCAACGCCCAACTTGACAAAAATAACTCAGTCAGACATCGGCATCTATCATTCAGTACCTAAGTACTAAAACTCTTATATTCGGCTTAAGTTGATTAGCCCTTGCCTAGCCTTACGTCTCGTAGGCTCATGGTCCGAATCCGCCAGCCTTGACAGCGGCGATCGTCTAAAAATGGCGGAGAAGGCCTATTGAAGGTCTCCAACTGAACGGCCCGAGTAGCCGCTTTATGTAACGATTTCGACAGAAGGCTTTTCTCCCAAACACGGACGCTCCTCCAGTTGAACTCGCCGCACTCTTGGAGCTGCTCTGGTCATTATGAAAGTCGGTTCGGCGTTGATCCTTGTAGCGTCAAAACCTCAAAGACCCGGTAACACAAGTCGGTCAGCGATCAGTTGCGCCAAATGAACCGCTCGCTTTGGCGATAGATCGGCCACTTGAGTTCGGCATGAAAAACCGTCGGCCAGAACAACTGTGTTTTGATCTGCGAGCTCTAAGGCGGGTAATAAGGTGCGTTTGGCAACTTTGACAGAAAGATCGTAATGGCCTCGTTCCATTCCAAAGTTCCCAGCTAGACCGCAGCATCCCGCCAGAACTTGGACTTCCGCCCCAGTTGCTTGCAGCAAAGAACGGTCCTCCTCGAATCCGAAAACTGAATATTGATGACAATGAGGCTGCACTACGACCTTGGTTCCGCTCAGATCTGGCAGAATCCACGGACTCTCCTCTCGTCTTCTAGCCCGATTGATAATTTCTGCAAATGTATGGACTGCCCCGGAAACCTTGACTGCACCTTCTCCAGCGACCAGGTCTATCAGATCGCCCCGTAAAACTGCAGCGCAAGAAGGCTCGAGCACTACTATCGGCGTTCCTTGTCGAGCCGCGGGTGCTAGGACATTGACTAGGTGCCGAAGTTTATTGCGCGCAACGTCGAGCTGGCCGGTTGATATCCAAGTAATAGCGCAGCATAGATCCGATGGCGCAAGCTTAACCGAAAAACCGGCCGCAGTTAGGACCTGGACAGCCGCTTCGGCCACCTCCGGTGAAAAGTGGTTAGTGAAGCTGTCGACGAACAGAATGATCTCGCTTCGAGAATTAACTGCTATAGACGGTAGTGTCGATGACGAGTACTTTTTGGTAAAGGTCTTGGTGGTAAAACGCGGCAATGTCCGCCTGCTATCCACTCCAGCCAAATAGCAGATGGCCCTGCTCATGGTTCGGTTCGAAAGAGTGAGATTTACTAACGATGGTGCGATTGCAGCCAGCTTTGCCCAAAGGGGCAGCCATCCTAGCGAATAGTGGCTTGTCGGCCTGATCCTTCGTCGATATGCCTGGTGGAGTACCTCAGCCTTATACCTCGCCATATCCACCCCAGCGGGACAATCCGTTGCACACGCCTTGCAGGATAGACAGAGATCCAATACTTCGTGAACCTCTGGGGATCGCCATCCACCCTTTACAAGCGAGCCATTCATCATCTCCTGTAAAACCCGTGCCCTAGCTCGCGTTGACTCTTTTTCATCTGAAGTGGCGAGGAAGGAAGGACACATAGATCCCCCCGAAGCCAAATTGTCCGCTCGACACTTCCCGACTCCGACACACCTATGTACCGCCGAACCAAAATCGCCGTCGTCCTCCGCCAGAATGAAGCCTGGGTTTCGAGTGAGTATTTTTATGGACGGCAACCTGAGATTCGAATCGACGGGTACGGAATTTACGACGATACCTGGATTCAAGAGTCCCTTAGGATCGAATACTCCTTTGAACTCCTCGAAGGCCGAAATAGCATCCCTGCTATACATAATGGGAAGTAGTTCGCTCCGAGCCCTACCATCGCCGTGTTCGCCAGAAAGAGAACCCCCAAAATTAGCTACAAGCTTTGCTGCGTCAACCAGGAACGGCTTAATTGTGTAATTGCGATGATCCAACGGAAAATCAAGTCGAACGTGGACGCATCCGTCTCCGAAATGTCCATACATCAGCCCATCAAGTTGATATTCCCGAAGTAAATTCTGGAACTCTCTCAGATAGCTACCAAGCCGGGACGGAGGCACCGCGGCATCCTCCCAGCCAGGCCAAGCCTGGCGCCCCTGAACCGTGCGGCCGGCGAGTCCGGCACCATCCTCCCTAATCCTCCATAGCGCCTTAGATCGAGGGCCCGCTGGCACTACAGTCGCGTCGAGCGCCCCCGCAATTGCAACAATAGCTTCGCCAGCCGCCAAGGCTTCGCTATCGCTTTTGCCGGCAGTCTCGATAAATAACCAACCTTCGCCCTTCGGTAGATCTTCGATCTTTGAGGCGGGATTGTGCCGCCTGACCACATCCACCAGGCGCGAATCGATCCCCTCTATCGCCTGAGGATGCAACTCCAATATGGCAGTTACCGCGTCGGCAGCACTGGCCATGTCCGGATAGCCAAGCACCGTAAGCGCCGTGGCTACGGGAATAGGCACCAGCGCCAGAGTTGCGCCAAGGACTACCACACAGGTTCCCTCGGTCCCCACCAGCGCCTTGGCAAGATCCTCCCCATTTTCCTTCAACAAGTGTTCAAGCGAGTAGCCCGACACTTGCCGACCAAAACGTCCCAATTCAGTGGAGATTGTATTGCTATGCCGTTTGACAAGCTCTGAGAGACCCCCAACCTGTCCGAGACTCCTCTCCGCTAAAAAGCGGCGCCCAGTACCATCGATCACATCGAGCGAAATGACGTTTTCAGCGGTACGTCCAAATGCAACGGAGTGCGATCCACATGCATTATTGCCGATCATCCCACCCAGGGTGCATCGCGAATGGGTTGATGGGTCTGGACCAAAACGTACCTTTGACGACGCAACGGTCTTTTGCAAATGATCCAACACCACTCCGGGCTCTACCGTCGCGGTCATCTCCGAGAGGTTGACATCAATAACTCTATTTAAATACCTACTCGTGTCGAGTACTATCCCTGGACCCACCGCATTTCCAGCTACCGAAGTCCCTCCGCCGCGAACCGTCAATGCGGTCTCCGTAATCGCCGAGACCTGCTGCACGGCAATTACCTCTTCGACCGAACGAGGAAAAACAACCGCCAGCGGGACAACCCGATAGTTTGACGCGTCACTACTGTATTGGGCCCTCCTAGAAGCGCCGATCTCGACTTCCGACACACCATAGGAGTGCAACATTGCCTGCAGATCTCGCACTTTATCGTGATCGGAAGTCGATACTGAAGAATGAGACGCGCCAGGCCGCAAAATCCGACCCTGAATCCGCTCCAGATTCAATCTGGCGCTTTCTGGCCAGGCCCGCTCTTCACCGACGGTACCGTTTCTGACCCGCCGTGGACGTGCCCGTGTCCGTGGTCGTGTCCGTGTCCGTGTCCGTGTCCGTGTTCGTGTCCAATGGAATGGTCATGCGCACTCCCTGCAATTACCGGATCACCGGCTCGCAAGGGTGCGGACTCATACCTTCCCTCATGAGCGAGTATCGGCCTCCGATCTCCGGCCAGCTCGGGGTATCGCTCCTCGATCTTCACGCGCTCGTCGACGAGCTTTCTCAGCGAATTCACATACTCCCGGTTGCCATCGTAAGTGCCTTTCCAAGTCTGAGGCATCGCTTCAGGACTTGGCGGAAGCACTGCGCGCTTGCCAATTGAGAAACTCGATGGAAGCTTGTTCATCTCCGAACCACAACTCGGACAGGAGGGAATCGCCATCGAAATCGCCTGGATAACCTCGATTCGGTGACCGAGACTACACTCCAACTCGTAAATTGGCATCTTTACCTACCAAAGCTCGATTGAGCGCTCAAAAATTTGGGCGATATCCGACTCGTTTACCGACAGCGGGGCGGTGGCCAACAGACGCTGCTGCTTCATGGTTCCGTCAACAAGGTCCGAAATATCGGCCTTATCGTATCCGACCCCGCCAATTCCATTAGGAATCCCGATATCCTTCATCAACTGGATGAGAGCAGCGGGTAGGGCTTCCGAAGGATCATCGGGACGAGACGCTCCGGGCGCAAGTACACCGGCAATCTGCAGATGCCTCTCTGGCTGAGCCGAGAAAGTAAAGCGAAAGGCTTCAGGAGCGGTCAGTGAAACGGACATTCCATGAGGAACCATCGGCTCATGCTTCGGATATCCTTTTGGATAGAAATCCTTAACCCTACCAGCGATCGGATATGCATTTGCGTGCGGTATGTGCACCCCAGCATTCCCAAATCCCATTCCGGCGAAGGTTGCGGCCATAGACATGTCCATCCTGGCCTCGACAGATCGG
>JAKCBW010000076.1 GCA_021842145.1 Actinomycetes bacterium | reverse complement strand
TTACCTGGAATATAAATAAAATATAAATCACACTACATGACTACACATTTAGCAATTACAGACATAGATTCGCTGCTCAGAATAGTAAAAAGCCTTCTATTGGTCGTTCAGGGACCTGAACTACGGGTTAGCACTACTCACAAGTTGAGGGTTCGAGTCGAAGGATTCGAACCAAACTGGTAAAGGTCAAGTTCTCCACCGAGTTCTCGACAAAGGGATCAGATAAAAACAAGGGTTGGATGCGTCGGCGACGAGGAGGAGGAGGTTGGCTGCTTCCGGGTGGACCTTGGCTCAAAATCTGTGTTTTAAAACGGCTGCGTCAGCTCTTTTGCCTGACTCCACCTTCGCTTTGGCTGTGGGTGATCATGCTAAGTGCCGCTTTATCGCAATTTTCACCAAAGGGTGACGAGCCAATTGCGCGCTGATATGCAAAATATTTAGTAGGTTTCACACCGATAGGCTCTATTTAGAGCCGGTGAGAACCAATCGTCACCTTGGGCTGAGGTGATTTGTATTTCGAATTTCCAAGACCAGCTTGCTACATTACCTGGTCGAACTGTTCGTCCGATCTGTGTACCTATGACCGACAAGAACAACTGTGACGGAATTAGCCAGTTGGCGAGACTTTAGTAACCCATAACAACCGAACATTCTGATAGTCGCTTCGGCCCAGTTGCCTTTAACCATTGGGATATGCGATGAGATATGGCTGGCAATGAACGTTTTGGGTCCACCTCTATAGCAAGGCAATTAAGAGGGAGTCCACTCTCGGAGTCGTTGTAATCATTTACATCCAATAACGGTGACCTATTACCCTATTCGTTTCAGCGATCCTCCCCGATGGGTTAACGGCTCTTCGCAGCTTCTCAGCTTTCCTTCGTCCCTACCTAGAAGCGCGAACTATATCGGATTATTGCTATTGCCGATCGAGACCCGTTTGAGATGGAACAAAGATCGGTATCCATTGGGGAGTATGTCTTAGGAGGACAAAGAAATGAAGAGCTTTTCATTAAAGGGGCGGGCCAATAAAGCGGTTCTCGCCGGGCTTGCGATTGGCACAGGTGGGTTTGTCATGGCCGCGTGTGGGAGCTCGGGTTCTACAGCGAGTGCGACGACTGCTACTACAGCCGCCCCGGCCCCGACAGTGGTTCACGAATACATGACAATCCTAACCGGCGGCATGATCAAGAGCCCTGGCAACCCAATCTATTCTCCAGGAAATCTTACCGTACCCAAGAACTCGATAGTCGACCTTACCATAACTTCCTACGACGACGGAACGGCTCCCTTGACAACTGGATATACCCAATATGCGAATGCCAAAGGCTTGATAGGTGGGACAGAGACCATCGGTGGGACGCCCGCTGCATCTGTACCAAATGCGAATATTGCTCACACCTTTACGATTCCGCAATTAGGCGTAAATATGCCAATTCCAGCTGCGGCCACAGACGTTTCTGGTCAGCCAAAGAACACAGTGGTCGTCGAGGCGCAATTTAAGGTCACCAAGGCCGGTACTTACGTGTGGCACTGCTTCGCCCCTTGCGGATCGGGATCTGATGGTATGAGCGGTGTAATGGCAACCTCCGGGCAGATGATGGGCAACTTGGTCGTAGAGTAGCAGTATCTGGGCTGAGTCGCCTTGGATACCTCGTTGGGGATCAACTGGGCGATTCGGGCGCTGAAGATAAATAGCAAGGGTGAAGGTTCATTTGAGCCTTCACCCTTTGGTTTTCTCACATCTGGGTTAGCGACTCTTGATGACCAGCGCAAAGCGAAAAAGCTAGCCGGTCTGTCAATTCCTCTTTCGTTGTGTAGCCGCTGCGATATCGGCTAACGATGATATTGGTCGTATCTAATCCACTGGGGAATAGCCTCGATCTGGATAGACCTCGGCGATTTGGACCGGAAAACGGTCCTTACCTGCTTTAGAGGAAAGTATCGCGAACAATTCCATCGAGGTATTTCTCGCCCGGTAACGGCGAAATACCCTCCTCATTTTGTGGTTGACAAATCAACCCCATAGTTGACCAGGGCTGATTAGCGGCGACCACTCGCAAATTCGACCGTTGAGCCGGCTCTGTGCTCTTTTTATATCCTGCTGGTGCTTGATATCCTGGGTAGAGCTATCCCTTGCATAGCTGCGAGAAATTAGCTTGAGGAGTCTAATTCGATCGCCTTGTTAGACACTGGCCTTAAATCATGCACCAACCATGGCTCGCAACAATCGATTGTCCAGTTAGGGCGGCGCTTGGGAAGGCACTTAAAAACAGGGCGAGGTTAGCAATGTCCTCGGTTGTAGTAAACTCGCCGTCCACGGTGTCTTTTAGCATCACATTTCGCACAACATCTTCTTCTGATATCCCAAGTTCCTTGGCCTGCTCCGGTATCTGCTTCTCGACCAGTGGTGTCCTAACGAAGCCCGGGCAGATTACGTGGGACCGGACGCCGTGTGCGGCACCCTCTTTGGCGATTACGCGCGCAAGACCAAGCAAGCCATGCTTAGCAGTTACGTAGGCACTTTTGAGCGGGGAAGCTTCGTGGGAGTGCACAGATCCCATATATATGATGACGCCGCCGCGATTGTCCTTATACATCGAGCTTATTGCGGCTTTCGTGGTCAGAAATGCCCCATCTAGATGGATAGCTAGCATCTTCTTCCAGTCGGAAAAGGCATATTCCTCGATTGGATTGACTATCTGGATTCCAGCATTGGAAATGAGTATGTCGACCGCTCCGTATTTATCCACCACTTGCTGGGTCGCACTATTTACTGCATCCTCGCTGGTTACATCCATGGTGACACCCATAGCCGAACCACCGTCGGCGACTATTGCAGCCGCTACGGCTTGGGTTCCATCGCCATTCAGATCGGCGATTGCGACGTTTGCCCCAGCCCTAGCGAAGGTTTCTGCGATCTCTTTTCCGATGCCGCTCGCAGCCCCAGTTACTATTGCCGTTTTGCCTTTGAGGGTCAGTTCCATATTCATGTGCATCTCCCTGGTGGTGCTCTATCGCTCCCAAGTTAGCGTAAAAATGACGCTTTCCTTCTCTGTTCACTTATCAAAAGGCGAGTTTGATAATACAGTCGGCTCTGGTTATTGCAAAGGCCGACCTATCGAGCGCCAATAGATTTCCGAGCATAAATGATTCAGCGTATTAGGTGGCGACAATGTCTTATTTGGTGATTTTCGACCGACATCGCAGGAACTACTTTCCCTCCTTAATGACCCACGAGGGAGGCACTGGAATGGTGTTTGACTGGGAGTATCGGTTCCGACGTCAGTCTGGTAGGATTACAGGAGGCGATGGAGCTCGCCGATATGCGCCGCAAGGCTGATGGCTCCTTTTGGTTGGCACCAACTAAAAGGAGGCGAGCTGTGGGTTCCATCGAAAATTCCTTTCTCAGCTGTAATCGGAATTACCGCAATATCGGATTCAGGTGCTTGGGTGCCACCGGCGAAGCGATGGCTGGATTCCTCTTTTATATCGAGAGGCGATTTCAGTGACTACTCGAAGGGAAGGGATTGAGGAAAGCGTTCTGCTTGGGGTGGAGAACGGTTCTCTCAGGAGCATTCTTTTCCCGTTCTCCACCACTTCAAGGGCAATTGCGACGGAAACCATCGCTGACCTTTATCTAGATCGGATTGTTCGCTCGATACTTTGTGAACAAAGTAACACTGGGTTGGAAAAATACTTCTATGAACTACCCGACGATACCGAGACGATATCCTACAGGCAGGCAGTATTTCTTGACCTGGTAGGTAGCGCCACATATTCACTCCTGGAGGCCTTTTCGGGGAAGTTAACCGCAATAGCCGACGCCACGGTTTCCGTAAAGAAGTCGAGTTATCGTTTACACGTTGAACTTCGCCTTTTGGACCTTGCACAGCGATATATAGATCTACTGCTGGAAGCCAATGCGACTTTAACTGATTTAAATTTCAAGTCCGTCGCACTTATGGACATTGCTGGTTGCATCCGGTCGATCTGTGAAAGTTCGGAGTTTGTCGACTTTTGCACCCAGACAAGAGATCTCAAGGCGAGGTTAGGGGAGATCGAATACACCTTGTTCATTCGTGACGGAACTATCAGGGTGGAAGGTTATCAAGGTGAGGAGGCCTATGCAGACGAAGTATTTAAGTTATTTAGTCGCTTCAATGAAGATTTGACACCGCAGCGAGGCACCATCTCAAACATTGCCGGGGGCATGGACCACGTCAGGGCGGCAATTTTGCGACTAGTCAGCCAGGTATTTCCAAACGAGTTCCGAGATCTATCTCAATTTCACGCTAATTGGCCGGGTTTCATCAATGGTGAGCTCCTTATGTACATTCGGGAACTTGCTTTCTACTTAGCAGTACAAAAGAGAGTGAATTCCCTGACAAAGCTGGGTAATGAATTTTCAATTCCACAGATTTACACCGGTGAAGGCGAAAGTAGCGCGTATGGCAACTTTGATTTGGCACTTGCGATCAAACTCGAAGCGGAAGGAAGTCGACCCATCGCAAACGATTGGTGGCTGGCAAAGGATGAATACGTAATAGTAGTTACTGGGCCGAACCACGGAGGAAAGACAACTTTTGCTCGGGCCTTTGGTCAACTTCACTATATGGCTCGCCTCGGTTGTCCTGTACCGGCGGCTAAGGCGAAAGTGCAAGCCTTCGATTTTTTGATAACTCATTTTGAATCTGAGGAGCGGGCGACTCTTGACCAGGGTCGCCTTGCCTCAGATCTTTCGTCTGCCAAAGCTGCCTTAGACCTAGCGGGACCTAACTCGGTTCTGATCTTCAACGAAGTTTTCTCATCGACTGGCCTGCAAGACGCTAAATGTCTCGGCCTAAGACTACTAAGGACAGTATGTGAAAAAAGGTCAAGGGCGGTTTATGTTACCTTTGTTGACGAACTTGCGCTTACAGGGCCAAGTGTCGTCTCCATGGCCGTCGCTGTCGCCAAAGACAACCCTACTAGTCGTTTTTTTACCCTCACAAGATCGGCACCTACAGGGAAATCATATGCACTTCTTATGGCGGAGAAATTCGGTTTGACTAGGGATATGTTAAAGGCCCGTTTAGAGAGATGAGGGTCAATCTTCTTTTTCCCGACCAAGGACTAACTGTATTCAAACGCAACGGAAACAGTCATGCTGCCGTTGTGGAGGATCTGGATTTGGAAACGATCTTCGCTACGATGTCTAAGGGCGATGAGCTTATCGAGCAGGTCGTTCGGTCAGTTTTCCTGGAGCGAAATGTTCCAGTTGAAGTTATTCTGTTTCGCCAGCAAGTTTTGCAAGACGTCCTGTCGAAACCTGAGACTTTTAGGAAGATATACGAAATTGCCTCTGAGGCTGGTCAAGCCGAGCGCAAAGTTTACGGCGGCCTTTTTGCCAGGACTCCCTCGGCACGACTTTTTCGCTCTGTACGCGTTCTGAATGTCTATTTGGAGCTTCTGCGGGAGTTAACTGCCACTGTCCTAAAAACTGGTGGCAGGATGAGCTCAGAGGGAATGTCTACCTTCGAAAACACCGTTATCGACAATTTAAACGAGCAATATCTCGCAAGCGTAGAGGAACAGCTGAAGTATCTCACCTTTCCCGATGGGGTGCTCCTCGGGGCTAAGCTCGCGCAGAGTGGCGAGGGAAGTGGCTATCGATTACTTCGTAGAAATGATGGATATAAGAAGTGGTGGGATAGAGTCTCTCCGAGGACCAATAGGCAGACCTTCCGGATTGCGCCTCGCGACGAATCTGGAGGCCGGATCCTTGCAGAGATTCAAGACCAGGGAGTTTTTGAAGCTGCTGAGATGGTGCATTCCGCCGCTCAACATATAAAAGGCTTCTTTGCCGCGCTACGTAGCGAAATGGCATTTTATATGGGATGCCTAAATTGCTATGAAGCAATAGTTCCTTTAAATGCACCAATTTGCTGGCCGATACCCCTAGAGCCCAGAGAAGGGGTCTTGAGATTTTCCGGACATTGGGCTACCTCACTAGCCCTTAGGACGGGGATGCCGACGGTTGCAAATGACCTCGGAGTCGATGGTGTGCTTAGAGTGGTTATCACAGGCGCAAATTCCGGCGGAAAATCCACTTGGCTTCGAAGCGTTGGTCAATCCATGCTGATGATGCAGGCGGGGATGTTTGTGCTCGCGGATTCGTTTGCTGCAAGTATTTTCGACGGATTGTATACCCATTTCAGCAGGGGTGAAGATCAAAATCTACTCGGTGGAAGATTGGATGAAGAACTTAGTCGACTAAGTGGTGTGGTCGATGAAATTTCCCCAGATTCCATTTTGCTGATGAACGAGTCCTTTTCCTCAACCAATGAGCTTGAGGGTTCGGCGGTCGCAGAGGAGGTTTTGGGTGCCCTTTCCGAAGCCGGAGTACGCTGTTTCTTGGTGACGCATATACACCAGCTTGCGGCGGATTTGCGAGCGTCGGCACAAAAGGGCGACCGTTTCTTGATCGCCGAGCGAAGTGCTGACGCTTGCAGAACATACCGGATCCTTGTCGGGGAGCCGCAAGCTACTAGCTTCGCCTACGACCTATACCGGAAGATTGGCGGTTTCGGAAGTGAGTAAGTAACTTCAGCGATGGTTTGAATGCAAACATCAAGAATCAATTGTATAAGACATGTTCGTCCTTCAACGATGACCTCAAGCGGACTAGTAGCTCAAGGGACGAGCTTCACCTGAACACCCTGCACCGATGGGAGGAGGAACGGCGAGTCGAACTAGTTGAGCGGACCACACTTACTAGCTGGCCGCCCTGGCCACTTAGGCTCGGTGAAAAAGTCCCGTATGTGGCTCCGGCGTCCCCCACCACGATTGCCTATCTTGGGCATCTGTACCAACTGACAGAATGAAGAATTTGTCCGTCTAATTTCGCCGCTGGTGGGATTAGGCTTTGCGAGTCCAACAATCCGGGGCCCAACGGACGGTCAAAGACTTCCGAAGCCGCTACGCCGGTGGTGGCCAAGATCGGCCTCGTCAAATAGGGGGCCTAACTTAGCACTGACCTACTGCTACGTCGATGCATCTAGAGGTGACTCATACCCATCTAGTTAGTGTCTATTTAGGAGGTGTCACTGGAAACCGATTACTAGCGAAGGTAATCGTGTACCACTTCACCAAGATCCAAAGTTAGATCTGCCACCAGATGAGTTGCCGATACTACCTCTCTCACCGGGAGATCAGCGACGGGTGCCAGAGCGTGTGGGTGCAGCTCAATAGCTGATGGGCCGGTCCAGGCACCTTTAAGGGTGATATCGCTTAGATAGTACTTGACCAGTTCACAAACCCTCGGGGTGGCATCAACATGAGGAATGATCTTGAGCAGAAAGCTCGGTTCCTTTAGAGAAGTCAATACGGCATCATGATCGAGTTGACGATGCTTGTATCCCATGGTGCCAATTGCTACCCGTAATTTCCCGTAGTCGAGGGTACCCACCAGGGTGTCTATTTCGACTTCTAAACACGGATTTGCTAGCTTTTTCGGAAATCCCCAGATTTCCCTACCCCCGGCGATAGGAGGATGGTCGTTCAGATACATCGAGTGTACATATCCACCCTTTTCCCCGTTGAATTCGACTGGTATGACTTGACCTGATTCGGTGTAGTCACCAAAACCCGTACTGTCAGGCATTCTAA
>JAKCBW010000075.1 GCA_021842145.1 Actinomycetes bacterium | reverse complement strand
GCAAAATGAAAGCCGATCAAACAAGTCAACTACAGTGAAAATATAGAAACTCCTTGCCTATATCAAAGAAACGCGAAGTCAAATTGTTGAAACTCTATTGATATTTTTTACTAGGTGAATATTTCCCTATCGATAAGGACTTTTGCCCCTTACTTTCCGATATCCTCGTACCTGAGACTGCTTCGAGGTGAGCCGCCAGGGGACGGCTGTTCATCCAGTCTCAGAAACCTTGGGGGAAAGGAAATTCATGCACGAGCATGGAATAGCGGAGGAGCTCGCCGCTGCGGTGAAGCGCGCTATTTCTGGTCATGGAGGCCATCGTGTCGTCCGTATTGTTGTTGAAGCCGGGGCTGGCGCCCTTGAACGCGAAAGTCTTGATGTGGCTTTTGCTCACGCAAGTGAGGGTACCAACTTTGCTAATGCAGAGTTGATTATCGAGAATGCTGAGCGAATGTATCACTGTTTAGACTGCGGGATCGACTTCAGCAATGCCGACTCTCCAAATGGGATCTGTCCAAGCTGCAACAGTAGCGAAACCATATCAGCCCCTAACCACGAAATAACACTCAAATCAGTAGAAATTGAGGACTAAACATGGATTTGGATCGGCGTTCATTGTTCAGCGGTGCCTTGCGGCATCGGGGATCGCAACAAAGCGATGCTGAACAGCTCGCACTGAAACAGAAGTATCAGGCGAGGCTCAAAGAGGTAGAGGCGATGGAGCCACTAAGTGGACTTTCGCTACCAACTCTACTCGTGGAGCATCGACTTAGCCGCCGTAACTTTATGATGTGGGCTTCGGCAATGACCGCAGCTCTTATGCTGCCACCTATCTTCGAAAAGCAGGTGGCCGAGGCGGCCTCACTGTTGAACCGTGTTCCGGTGATCTGGATTGAAGGCCAAGACTGTGCCGGAAACTCAGAAGCCTTTATTCGATCTGCGGGGCCGACGGTCGAAGAACTTCTATTTCAGACGATATCCCTTGAGTACCACGAAACGCTTATGGCTGCGGCCGGATTTCAAAGTGAGCTTCGCAAGCAGACTGCTGCCCAGATGTATAAGGGCAAGTATGTACTGGTAGTAGAGGGGGCGATTCCTCAGGGTGAAAGTGGAGCCTACTGCACCATTGGGGCTGCGGGCCAGACTTTTTACCAGGAGGTCCAGCAGCTGTCTGCGGGAGCTGCGCTCGTAATAGGTGCCGGAGCTTGTGCGTATTACGGAGGAATTCCGAAGGCCTATCCGAACCCTACAAATGCCGTCGGGGTTTCTTCCGTCGTGAGTGGTACTCCAGTTATAAACATTCCTGCATGTCCTATGAATCCCATCAACTTCGTGGGAACTCTGATCCATTACATTTTGACCGGAGCCGCACCCGCCCTCGATTCAACCGGGAGACCGATTTGGGCGTTTGGTAATTTGATCCACAACAACTGCGAACGACGCGCACACTTTGACGCGGGCGAATACGTTCAGCAGTGGGGAGATTTAGGGGCACAAAACAACTTCTGCCTCTACAAAATGGGTTGCAAAGGGCCATTCACCTACAACAATTGCTCAATTGTTAGGTATAACGAAGGTACTAACTGGCCGATAGGCGTCGGTCATGGTTGTATCGGCTGTTCGCAACCGGAGTTCTGGGATACCCTCGCCTATGAGCGTCCCATGATTGATGCAAATATTCATGCGCCAGGAATTGCCGGACTCGGTGTCGAGGCGGGAGCCGACAAGTTTGGTCTTGGTCTATTGGCGGTTGTCGGGGTGGGAATTGTCGCTCATGCAATCGCTTCAGCCGCTGGTGGCAGGGAGAAGGTCCCTGCCGCGGTATCTAGTTCAAATACTGACGCCCCATCGGGCGGTACTACGGAAAAGAAGGAGGGGGAATGACCTCGCATATCGTCGTCGACCCGATCACGCGAATCGAGGGACACCTTAGGATCGAGGCGGTGCTTGATGATAACAACGTCATCACGAGTGCTTATTCATCTGGAACAATGTTCCGCGGGGTCGAGTTAATCCTGAAAAATCGTGATCCCCGAGACGCAGGCCTTTTGGCTATGCGAATTTGCGGTGTGTGCACCGGAGTCCACTACTGGACCTCGATCAGGGCGGTTGAAAATGCTTTCGGCCTGAGTATCCCAACCAATGCCCGGCTTGTAAGAAACCTTATCGCTGGTGCACTCTATATCCACGATCACCCGGTTCATTTTTATAACTTGCACGCCCTTGATTTCGTCGATATTGTTTCAGCTCTTAGCGCTGATCCGAAGAAGGCGGTCGACGTCGCTTATACCTACAGCAATAATCCTTACAATTCGAGCATCGGTACCTACCAAGCGGTCCAGGCAAAGCTGACAAGCTTGGCTAAGAGCTCCTTGGGCATCTTTGGCAACGCATATTGGGGTAACCCGAGTTACCGCCTCACCCCAGAAGAGAACCTGATAGCAGCGTCTCACTATCTTGATTGCCTGAACAAACAGCGCACCGCCGCAAAGATGATGGCCATCCTCGGAGGCAAGAATCCACACCCGCAATCGATAGTTGTGGGCGGGGTGACCTGTGTAGAGGACATCCAGGACCCCGTTCGGCTAGCGCAGTTTGGGACCTATTTGACCGAGATGACCGACTTTATCCAAGGGGCCTATCTGCCCGACTTGGTCATGGTCGGAAAGGCATACGCTGATCAGGCTGTGGCCGGAGTTGGCGGCGGACTCGGAAACTATATGGCTTATGCAGCCAATTTCGAGTTGGATGACAACCCATATCCTAAGGCTAAGACCCTCTTTTCACCAGGCATAGTCATGAATAAGGACTTGACGACCGTCATTCCATTCGACCAGGCGAAAGTGACCGAGGACGTAACTCACTCGTGGTATGAGGGCAGCGCAGTGTTGCAGCCATTTGACGGCGTAACACAACCGAACTATACCGGACTCGATAAGCGTTCAGACGGTATCGCGTATCTTAAGACCAATGAGAAGTACTCGTGGTTGAAGGCTCCTAACTACGACGGTAACCGGATGGAGGTCGGTCCTCTCGCCAGGATGATCGTCGGATATGCTGCGGGGAATCCAGCGATTAAGCCGGTGGTCGACAACTTCCTAAAGAGCACAGGTTTTCCGGCGGCCGTTCTGTTCTCGACAATCGGACGGACCGCAGCGAGGCTCCTTGAGACGCAGGTCATTGCGAACGCGATGGTCGGCTGGCTAGATGAACTCCAGAAGAATGTCGCTACCGGCGACCTTACTACCTGGACTCCTTTTGACTTCTCCCAGGTTTCTACCCAGGCACAAGGTTTCGGACTCTCCGAGGCGCCGAGGGGGGCACTTGGTCACTGGGTAAAGATCCAAGATGGCAAGATCGAGAACTACCAGGCAGTTGTCCCAACGACCTGGAACGCATCGCCTCGGGATGGTCAAGAGCGGCCGGGGGCTTACGAAGATGCTTTGGTTGGTGTGAAACTGGCAAAGATCGATGAGCCGCTGGAGATCCTCCAGACGATCCACAGCTTCGACCCCTGCTTGGCGTGTGCCGTGCACCTGGTTGACGCAAGAGGAAAGGACCTTGGAACCTATCAAGTGATTCCGGGAGACGGTGTTTGTGAGATCACCGACCCCGCTAGCTCGGAGGTGATCCAATGACCCTAGATACGCCCACCTTCGCAAGGCACTCAGCGAAGACGGGACAAGTTGAGGTCTATCAGCGAGTCCAGAGGGTTACGACAACTTGGCGGATAATCCACTGGGTGCAGGCTTTGTCGGTGGTGGTCTGTTTTATTACGGGTCTTTTCATTGCTAAGCCTTTCCTCCAGTCGAATTCGAACTATTTGGCTCAGCCCTTCCAGCTAATGGCCTGGGCTAGGGCTCTGCACTTCTACGGAGCGATGATCCTCGATACGTCGATGATCCTGATTGCTTACCTCTATTTGTTCTCGCGCTCTCATAGGGATATCACCGACCTCAGGCCGACGCCAGAGCACAGGACGGCATTCAAAGAGGCGGCTTTAAACTTCATAACCTTCAATAGGCGACGTCGTTTTGATACCACGAAGCGAGACCCGTTGCTGGCTGTGATGTTCGTTCTGCTGCACCTCCTGTTGTTGCTGCAGGCACTGACGGGATTGCAGCTCTACACTGCGAGCTTTTCGGACAATATCTCGACGGTAGGTTCATGGTGGCCCCAGTTCCTCCACTTTATGACCGATTGGACGGCAACCGTTTTCGGTGGAAATGTGGGCGTTCGGATGACACATCTAACAACTTCGTGGCTGATTATCGCCTGGGCCGTTTTCCATATCTACTACGAGATCTGGAGAACGATCATGTGGCGAGAAGGCGACGTAGGGATTATGGTTAGTGGGTCGAAGTACATAAGGGTGAAAGACGATACAAGTGTCGCTTGAGCTTCGGGTTGTCGGCATGGGCAACATACTCTTTCGTGACGAGGGAGTTGGTGTCTATGCCGCCCACGCACTCAGGCGGTGTTTTCATTTCGAACCAGAAATTGTGATCGAAGATGGCGGACTCGCCGGGTTCAATATCATGCACATGATATTTGACCCGGCTTCGGTCATAGTTCTCGATGCCCTGTCGACCGACGCCCCAGCTGGAACAATTTTCCGACTCGACCCTTCGATACTCTCTGACCTCGGACCGTCGATGCAGCCCACAGCGCATGAAGTGGACCCAGTTCACGTCTTCAAACTCGCCGCAGGACTGGGGCAACCAATCGACATGGTCCTGATAGGAATTGTTCCTCGAGATGCTTCCGATTTCAGACTTGGACTCACTTCGGAGTTGAGTGAGGCCTTTGGGGGTTTTGTGAAGACCGCCGCTGAAGAAATTAGGTCTAAGGGATTTTCTGTTACCCAGATCAAGGAGATTATCATCGATGAAATTGTTGAGTCATTGGCGGTCGCACCACATTGACCACTGACCAGTTAGCTGAAGAAATGTCACCTGGAGCCGAATTGGCGCAGAAGGTTGCTGCTTACGGTTTTGGCGGACAGAATGTCGCAGTCGCATGTTACTCCTTTAATGATCCAGACTCTATGATTGCGGCCCACGATCAGATGGGGATTGTCGCCCCGTTGGTGACTTTTGGTAGCTTGCCGATGAGGGGATCCGATCTACTCGACGTGATTGCCTCGATCGACGAGAACGGCCCAAGATTGGTTGCCAACTACCGTAAGACGTTTCCCGAACTCACGATCCAGATCGAGGCCTTTGATCCAGGGGTCGGGATCTCGGAAACCGCCGCACCTGGCTGGATTTTCGCCCTAGTAGCCCTAGTCCTTGGGATGTCGGAATCCGATGTCAGCCAGGCCTTGACGACCAGCCATGAGGCAGTCGAAATCGATACATTTATCGATGACGACGAGGGCAGTTACTATCTCGATACGAGGCGTATTGTCAGAAGCGTCATGAGCTACCATATCGCCGGGGTCGATAAGGGGGTGCTTGCTCGCTCGGTCTTCATAGCATTGGGTAGCTTCGTTTCCGACGCGCTCCGTCGCCTTCTGAAAGAGTGGAAAGCGAAGGCGATACTTTGTATCGGGGATCTGTTTACCTACAATCAGATTTTGCGTAGTCAGACCAAGGGATCTCTCGGGTGGTCTCCTGTGCCTATTTTTTTTCCGTCACTCGAAGACCCAAATCACGCCTTGGAGTCCAGCGAAGAGCTGCTTCAGGTGAGGCTAAGGGCCGATAAGACAGGTGTCGAAACCTTATAGTGTGCTAGGTCGAAATATTTAGGCTGGGGTGAGAGATGTGTGTCAGTGTTCTGGCGAGGGTTTTGGAAGTCGACGGTCCAGTTGCCTGGGTAGAGATCGCAGGGCAGAGGCGGGGTTACAATGCACTGCTTTTTCCGGAAGTCGCACCAGAGGACAAGGTACTTGTCCATGCGGGGATGGTAATTCAGATACTCGACGACCAAGAGGCGCAAGAGGTAGAGGAGGCGATTAGCGAATTGCAATCGATCGACAAGACATGGGGTCAAATGGATCCGGTTTTGGAATCGGAGTAGGCTTGGCCAGCGAACCTGGGGCCGAAATCGGACCATTGCTCTTCGCCAGATATGCATTTCCACCAAATGAGCTGGGATATTGTGGTCCAGAAGACCCTGAGGGAAAGTCCCTGATCGCCTCGTCAAAGTCGACGCCTGAAGAGATACGGCCGCTTGCCAGGCAGTTCAGCGCGGCTTGGCCCTATCTTGAGCTGATCGCCGAGGCGAACGGTATCGACGATCCGTTGGACGAGAGGGTGGTATCGGCTTACTGGGTAGGTAGCGAGTTGCTCGACAGGGTACCACCGGAGGCGTTCAGTCAATCCTCTATCGTCCGGTTCGAACAGCGTTTTGGAAGGACGGTCGAAGAGCTAACCTATCCACTTTTCCATGGCGCTAGTCTGCATCACAACTTTCACGTCTTTAGCATCTATCCGTGGCTTGGAGTTTTACGAAAAAAGCATGCCGAGGGTCCCCTGCAGATATTAGAGCAGTGCCGCATTCGTTGGGGTAGGGTCATTTCTATTTCTTCGGATGCTGTTTCGGTTACGAGCCAACCATTGGTATTCGATGGTTGGAGACTCTCGCTCGGCCGGGAGCGAACCGAGGAGGTGAACCTCCCACCTGGCAGCGTGGAGGGTCGACTCGGTCCCGGCGATCAACTCGAAGTCGGGGACTGGGTGACCCTACACTGGGGGTGGTTGTGTGAGAGGTTAACGGAAAGTTCGGTCCTCAAACTGCAGTCCGCCACGTCCTCAATATTGACTGCCGTCAATTCGGTGCCTCGTTAGACAGAGATGCTTGGTTAATTTGCCTTTTCAATCGAATGGCAATTTGGCTAGCCGAGTCTCAGCGAGGGGATGAGGGTCCCCGAAAGAGCACCGGTGAATCGGTAGTCATATGCTTCTGGTCGATTTTGCTGTTCGATATTTTGGCGTGGTATCGAAAGCTCTGCTCTGGCGACTGATCGAGCAAATTGGGAGCCAGACCAGAGCTGGTTTGCGTGCCAGGGGTGTTGGGCAGGGCGTTTGTGGGGCCCGAGAAGGCTGAGCCATCCTTTAGGTAGTCGTGCCTGCAAAATGGGCAATAAAGATATGCGAATTGAGGAATGAGTACTGCGACTTCGATGTGGCATTCCTCGCCTCACACGGCCTCAACTTCCTTGAACCGTCTTGTGCGGACCCGCATTTCGGCTGATACGGTAGGGGTGCAGCCGTTAGGCTGGTCCGCTATGTCGATCAAGAGGCTGCGGCGTCCCCAAAGTTGAAGAACTGTCCACCTTGGGTATAGATGGTATAGCCCTTCCCGTCGGGTGACGATTTGATTGAGATAGCCGGCGAACTCAACTGGAGGTTTCCTGTCGAACCGTAGAAGGCCGCATCCCCAAAGCTAAACACACCGCCGTCCGAAGCTACCAACCAATAGCCCTTGCCATCAGGAGTTGGTGCCATATTGACTATCGGTTTGTTGAGCACCATCGCACCTGTCGAACCGTAGAAGGCCGCATCCCCAAAGCTAAACACACCGCCGTCCGAAGCTACCAACCAATAGCCCTTGCCATCAGGAGTTGGTGCCATATTGACTATCGGTTTGTTGAGCACCATCGCACCTGTCGAACCGTAGAAGGCCGCATCCCCAAAGCTAAACACACCGCCGTCCGAAGCTACCAACCAA
>JAKCBW010000074.1 GCA_021842145.1 Actinomycetes bacterium | reverse complement strand
ATCTCTGTAATCGAGGGCGTTCACTCCGATGAATATCGACTTTGCAGAGATCACCTCCGCCCAAGCAAGCGCTACCGACAAAAAGACGGTATTTCTCGCTGGGACGTAGGTGGACGGGATAACCTCCTTCAGATCGGCGGCCAACTCCTCTACGGTGTCATGTTTTGGAATCTCGCCATCTCCAACGAGTGCGGACCCGAGGAAGCTACCGAGGTCCAGCTTGAAAATCCTGTGCTCTTTGACCTCAAATCGTTCTGCCACACGTTTTGCTGCATCAAGTTCCAGTGAGTGGATCTGGCCGTATGAGAAGCTGAGGGCGTAAGTCTCATAGCCGTCCCTTTGTGCCACCGCCAATACGGTCGTAGAGTCGAGTCCACCGCTTAAGAGGACTACGGCTTTTGATCTTTCTAAAGGCACAGATCCAGGCTAACGCCACTTTGTTTACTAAGGTGCAGGACAAAAGCGCCGGGTAGAACTTTTGCTCAGTTCAAACCTCTGTCAGATTGGTACTTTGGCCGAAGGTCGATTGATTCTCGGATTAGTTTTCGCAGGACAAATCTCGGGCAAGAAAACTGAAGAGATCGCCATTTCTGAGAAGCAACTACTAGCTTTCACCTGCGATACTTTCCGCTACCGAAAGCGGCCCGTGGGCACTTCCGCTGGCGACGATCGACCTCACGGAGAAGACGTGGCACCTTGTTACGGACTCTGCCCAATCCGGGTCTCGTGCTTCAAAGGCTTCGATAAGCTCACGGTGGTGCCGAAATGACCTCGCTGCCTCTGCCCGAGAGTGAATACCAATACTGTGCATCATCGAGCCTACTTCAAGGATGCAGGCCATAATCGAGGCCAATCGCTTATCCCCCGCGGCATCAAATACACCCTTGTGAAACTCATAGTTCAATTCCGTTATCTCATCAAATCTCAGTCGGGACTCCGAATCCTCCGCCTTCTCCATCGCCTCTGCCAACTCGACGAGCCTCGAAATAGCGAAAGAAGATATCGAGGTCGCCGCCATACGAGCGGCGAACCCCTCAAGGTTCGCTCGCAACAAGAAGATCTGATTGGGGTCTGCACCCACCCAACTCGCTACCCTAGCTCCCCGATTTGGTAATATATCGACTAGTCCGTCGCTTTCAAGCCTCCGTAGTGCCTCACGGATGGGTGTCCTCGAACAACCGATGCCCCTAGCTAGGTCTGCCTCCTTCAGTGCCCCGCCGGGATGGTATACACCCTGGACAATCCTTTGACGAATCAAACGGTAGACCGACTCGGAGGCAGACGCCTTGGTAAAATCATCCTGCACGCCCACCGCTAACTCCTAACCCACTGCTATCAAGTTAAGCTCCATATCTCAATTAGTCAAGGAAATAATCGGTACTTGAGTAGTCGATTCACTCAGCTGGATTAAACAAATGCAAGCTGACTCAATGATGGACGGCCTGGAGGGTTCAATCGAGTAACTTGGACGCATTTCGATAGTTCACTTGGTCTCCGATTTGACCTTAAACCTTTTCGAATTCGATTTAGGCTGGATGGTGATTCAAAGCACTCTGTTCCAAAAGGACGAACCATGACCGAGAGTTCCAGCGACACATCTAAATTGACCCTCCTCGGGGCGTCCAAGACCGAATACCACTTTGAGGCGCCGAATGGCAACATGCTTGAGGTCTTCGACAATAAGCACCAAGAGGCCCCCTACGTAGTCGGTTTGGACTGTACTGAATTTACGAGTCTCTGCCCTATGACTGGTCAGCCAGACTTCGGACGGATCGAGATAACTTATGTTCCAAATCGGCTTTGTGTAGAATCAAAGAGCCTGAAGCTCTACCTCTTCTCCTACCGCAACCACGGGGCGTTTCACGAAGACTGCGTCAATATTATCGCCGACGATCTGGCATCGAAGATCTCTCCACTTTATCTACGAGTTTTTGGAGACTTCAACGTGCGGGGAGGGATAGCGATTCGACCGATGGCGATACGCTCGGACTTGGCCAAATCCGGAGTGGAAGACTCTATAATCGAGAGGCTCATGTCTGATTATGACAGAATCAGAACACGCTGATCTCGTTCAGCAAATCAAACAGATCAAGATACAAGAGCGTTGATTAGGGATCTATAAATTGAAACAGCAGATGATTGGCCCGTCCAACAAACAGTGGATCGCAGAGACCGACGGCAAGACAAAGTTTGCGGCGGCGATAGCTTTCCTGCTCTACGTTGGGGTGATAGTAGGGGCGAATTGGATGATCGCCCACGTCGGCAAAGTCATTCCCGGGGCTCATGTACTGCCCGTCGGATTCGGTCTCTATGCCCCGTCGGGAGTGTACCTGGCTGCTTTCGCATTTGTCGCGAGAGACATCCTACAGAGACTCACGAATATCAAGGTTGGGCTTGTCGCGATCTTAATTGGCGCATTTGTGTCTGCGTTCGTCTCGACGACTGCCCTTGCATTCGCCTCAGGCGCTACATTCATGATTTCAGAGTCCCTCGACTTCTTGATCTACACGCCACTACAAACTCGAAGCTTCCCCTTAGCGGTGGTCATTGCCGGATTAGTAAGTGATGTCGTCGACTCCGTCGTCTTTCTAACTCTTGCGCACATCCCGCTAGCTCTGGCTCTGAAAGGTCAGCTCGTCGGCAAAATGTGGGTAATTTTATTGGGCGGGGTCCTGGCTGGCTTGGGGAGAAAGCTGGCTATTTTCGACGGCCATTCCAGGCGAGCCTCCAACTGCCCTTAGAGCTTCGAGATGGCGCCTACCACTTTGCTTCTTGAAAGAACCAAAAGGCTCCTTATCTCGGGAAACCACCGTGTTTAGCTCAGTGGTAACGGTTGATATGAGTTCAGAACCTCCACAAATCCGCTGGCGGCAAAGGCGGCAGCTCCACTTGATCCGGTACTGGTCGGGAAGAATGGGGGGAGCGCAGAAGAAAGATTGCCATCATAGGTAAACTGGGGGCCATTACCCGACTGCCCGTTCCCATGGCTTTGCTCTAAAAAGGCCCAGTTAGTTCGGCACATATGGCCGCCAATAACGTAATTATTAACATTATCTGCCGTACACGGAACATTGACTGCAACCGAACCATCGAAGCTCAACGGATTACTATCGTTACCTGTGTTGCGCCCTCTGTAAGCGAAAGTACCGTTCATAGCCATAAGAGCCGCATCGAGCGGGGCCACGCCCGTAATTTGACTTTCGTCGTACGCAAAATATTCGGGACCGCCATAAAGCAAATCCGATCGGCTAATAGTCGTATTTGGATTCTCATCCATGCTGCCTGGTGGTGGGCTTGAATTTGCGCTTTGGTACCCAAGCAATATCGAATCCGTCGCAACCAGCCCCAATACCTGACCAGCGGTGCTAGCGGAAGCGCCTGTACAGGTAGATGCACCGTAGCAAAGTGGGCCAGAAATATAGATGTTGTTATCCGCAGCAACTGTATATTTACCGTCAACACTTCCTTCAACTACAGCACTACCGGCAACTCCCGGTCCGCTGTAGACGAAGTTTCCACCGGAATTCGAGAAATTCACCGAACTAGTCTGAGCACATTTGCCAGGGGATGCAGGACACTGCTCGACATAAATGACTCCGTTTGCATTGGCCCCAGTAATGGTCGAACCACCAGATGGGTAGCAACCTGAGTAAGGAGTAGTCTCGGGACTTTGCACTGTATATCCACCACTCGGCTGGAAAACAATATAAGTGGGGCCGTAGTAAGTACAGCCGCCCGAGCTAGCCTCACTTGGCAGTTGCGTTTGAGACAGTGACGTAGGCAGGCTAGGTGGTATACCGTAGACCACGGTGCATACACTTCCGCCCGAGCCTACACTAGTCCCAATAAGGTTTGGGTTGCTACTCTGCAATACCGTACTGTTACCAGTTGACAGGTCAGTAGGACATTTATTGAACCCGTTATAGTTACCATTTTCGATCATCATTGGGCCGTTGAGATAGGCTTGGGCACTATTACTCTGGTTATTTCCACTATTGTCGTTTGCAAACAGAAAATAGGCAGTAAAGTTGCCACCGATTGCTTGCTGGTTAACAGTCTCTTCAACGGTCCTATAAACCGTTCCATAAGGTCCAGTCGTTTTCCCGGTAGAGATTATGGCAAATGGTCCATTCGGACCATTTGCATAAGCCTCATACTCGTAGTAGCTGACCGAACTCGTAGGTAGAGAAACCCAGTAATTCGGGCTAGCGCCACTTGTTGCGCAGGCACTATAGCTAGTCGACGAGACGGTACAGCTGTTTGTGGTAACGGCACCTGCATTCAGATCGCTCACAAAAGCTGCTACCCCGGCTTCTGCTGCTCCTAGAGCACCTTGATATTTCTGGTCAAATGAGACCGTCGGCTGTTGCCCTACCGCTGAAGTATAAGCAACTAGTGGCAGTAGGGTAAGGAGTACCATGACAAATATTGCCGTAAGGACTGCGACGTCACCCCGTTCGTCACGTAACCTGCCCTTCCGAAAAGTTCCAAGCCTATTTATTGAAGATGTATTCGACACCATGGCGACACACTCAACTTCCACTGCTTATATTTCGAATTTGGACATAGCTAGTCACGTTCACAAGCGGCTTGCCTGCTTGATACTGAGCCTCTAGGGTTATGCCGATGGTCTGCAAGCCACCCAACGTAGATACCGCGTTGAGGCACCCATCGTAAAACTGGAAGATACCATAATTACTCGAACCGTCATTAAGTGATATAGAAATACTGCCCCCGGTTGCAAATATGGCGGAGCTGCACGCATTGGTCGTGGTTGTCGGAGAGCTGTTCGAAAACACAATCCCATTGCCAAGACTTTTCGTTTCCAACTGGGTGAATCCGTTAGCTGTCAAAGGGGGGTAGGACTCCGGGTACGAGGATCCCGAGGGTGGCCTATATATGTTTTCCTGAACCGAACATGGTGTGGTAGGCGCACACCCGGGGTTTGCAATCTCAAAAGGCGCTGGAGGGTTAGACGTGCCAACTCCACTTGATCCGCCAGCCAGCCAAATCACAGAAATACGATTATCCACCGGACTTGAGAAACTTTGCTGGTAAAAGTAGAGTTCATAAGGCGAGGCTTCAATTACCGGGGTATCCGTCGGAACCGAGACATTGTTGGCATTCCTAACGGCCCGAGTAATCGCTTCTGCAATTAGCTGCGCCTGCGAGATAGATACTGTCCTAGCATACGTGTTAGCCTGCTGGTTCTCTGCGAGGGTAATACTTCCTAGAGCTACGGAAGCTATCACCATGAGAAGGCCCATTGCTATCATTAACTCTATAAGAGTCGTCCCTGCCTCTCCGAGCCACCCCCTAGTATCCAGCCGTCTCACCATCAACCCCCTTGCAGGTTAACTGGATTAGGCATAGAACAGTAGACGCTCGCCGATCCGCTTGTAAATGCAACGCCGCTAATAGTATCGACCTGAACCGTACCATAAACCGCGTCTTGGTTCAGCAAAAACTGCGCACCACTCATTCCAGCAACTGGAACCTGCCCCAAACTGGCCAAGCTAGAGCTATCCTGATTTTGAAAGTTAAACACGGCGTAGGCCTGAACTTGGCCAGAAGTTGCAAACCCGTTTGGAGTTGGCGAGCACGAAGACGCGGTATATATCTTCTTCGGATTAACCATAAGCCATGATGGTAGTGACACAGTTGTGGACACGACAGATGTCCCGGCGCCAGACCCTGTACCCCAGGAAACAGTAGCACTCAGTGACAACGCTGTCGGGCTGCCCGACGGAACCCAACTAATTACTTGGCTTACCGTAAAAGGCTCACCTAAACCGGCCGTTTGAACTTGACAAGGTGAACCCGACAAGCCTGTCCCCGAAGTACAAATCCCTGGAGGAATCGGGTCAGGATTTGTGCCGCCATAAGGATTACTCTGGTTTGGCAAATACCAGTACTGGTACTCAAATTCAGAAAAGCCATTCGCCAGTAGGCTTCTATCCGCCTCAACTACCTGAGTGGCTATGTTCGAGGCAATAACCCTCGCCTGCCCTGATACCGAAGTTACCGTAGTCGCAGTGAACAGCGACGCGGCTGGAATAAGTGAAACGAGAATAATGAGTGACGCGATGGCCACGCCGATGATCGACAGACCATCGTCCAAAGCTAAACGACGCCTCAACTCACGGAACGCTTCCACACTTGCTCCAAGCCCCAATAACGTCTGTCGTCACTTTAAGTGGTCTTCTTTACTGATTCTTATTCTTAAATCCAGATAGCTTCTACGGGCGTGTAGCAAGTGTACTACAAAACTGAGAAAATTCTCAAGAAGCATTTTTAATGGGTATAAATCTAGGAAGTGGGAATAGGGAACTTAGCAAATGGTCTCTTTACGCTGGACATCTCCCACGCGTTCACCCTTGGCTACCTGCGACTAAAACCCAACTTGTGAAGATATAATTTCAATAACTATTATCTTTCACCTCGAGTCGTGACGCAATTCCTCGCTCACAAAAATGGTTAGGCTGAGAATTCATCACCGCAATTACAAGGTTTCATTTCCAATTAATTTGGCTAAGAGAATTCCACATTGGCTGGCGCCTGCCCCGAGAGCGCCACTAGACGCACCCTAAAAATAGAATAATGTCGCGTCTACGTGCCGCAACGGCCACGGAGAGTCCTTTTTTGCTAGATCGCTTGATTGCATATTTCAAAGCGAAACTTCGCCACTACTCCAATCAACGAAACTGACAATCCCCACCTTGCTATATGAAGTGACTGACCTGCCAGATCCCTGTCCCACACCTATCACTACAGTGGGGGTCAAAAGCTACCACCTTTCGCAGCTAAGGGAGGTCAGCCCCTATTCGTCGGAATTCCCTAAATTTCATGGCTCTGTAGAGCAGCACAAATAGAGCACCTCCAACTCAGAAAATTCGGCTGGTTCGAACTTTTAGGTCACCATGGCCGGCGATTTAATCGCTGGCCGATCGGCGGCCAACCCCACTTCGGTACTTTGGCTTCGGATCCAATTATGCACGACTTCACCGGTATGTGGCCATCGAGAAAACGCCAAGGTATAACCACAAATTGGTAGTTCGAACAAATTAAGCATAAAACGGGCCCGTCTCCTCTCAATTTTCGAGTGGAGACGGGCCATGAACGTTATTTTCAGGTAAGACTGCGGGTTTGGCCGAACTTCAGAATTCTAGTCCGAACTGGATTGTCACTAGTTAAAGCCCTCCATAAATCTGGCGAGCTCGGCTGATCCGGGGCAAAGGGATTCATACGGGAGATCAACCAACGGCGTATCGGTGGTCGAGTTCAACTCATGAACATCGGGTGCATCTTCGTCGATAAAGAGCAGTCCAGTCGGAATCTCACCCCGTAGACGAGCCTGGTTCACGTAGTGCATTGCACCCTCTCTGTCCCTCGGGTCGTAATTAGATGGAAGGGTCCTAAAGGCGAGTGTCGACCCGTCAAACATCTTTACCCTGACGATCCCATCCTCGGGGAGCACCGCGGTGATCTCCCCCGACGGCGGGATATAAACCTGGTCTATCTCCTTGATCTCGTGCTCACGGACGTAGTGGTAGCTCTTGGTAGAACCCTCATGATTATTGAACTGAATGCACGGGGAGATGACGTCTATGAGCGCAAAGCCCTTATGCTCTACGGCTGCCTTGATGATCGGGATCAGCTGACCCTTGTCCCCCGAAAAGCTTCGGGCAACAAATGTCGAGA
>JAKCBW010000073.1 GCA_021842145.1 Actinomycetes bacterium | reverse complement strand
GTCGTAGCCGTGGTGCGCAACGACCGCTAAATACTTGAGCACCTTTGGGTTATCGGCCCACTTTAGAAGTTCCCTATTCATCTGGGTCGAAATAGTCGAAGACTCATCCGCAATCACCTTGCACCAAGGAGCCCTCTTTGCAAGGTCTCTGCCAAGGGCAATCACCAACTCGGCCCTCTGGGGGAGCCTCACCTTCATCCCCTCCTGCCTGCATGACCTCTGTGATCCAGCTGGTTCGTTCATCGGAGAGATATAGCCGAGTTTGATCCCGAGTCTCTGGTGGATAGCCACTACCACGTTGGTGAGGAAGTTGGCGTAACTGGCCACTTGATTCGCTGGCAGGTAACCCCCACAGTTCTTATGGTTCGACACGAACTGTGCGGGGGCCGAGTTGGCAAATCCGACAAGGGACTTTACTCCATAGCTATTCGCCTGTTCTAAGAAGTAGAGTCCGGATTGGTCTTTTGCGAGGTTGATCGTTCCATTGGCGGCCAAAAATGACGGCGGCGCCTTCCACGGAGTGGTCACGCCTACCCCGCCTCCACCGATATTGAAGCGAAATTGACTCAAGTGCAGCCCGGATTGCGAGAAAAGTAGCTGTCCGACTTCGTTTCTGACGAAGGGACCCATCTGGTAGATTGGAGATGACCACCAAGCCCCCGAAGCGCCTATCCCGGCGATTGCGTTCTCGCCCTTGGGTGAAACAATCACCGTTCGGGTAATCCTGGAGAGCGACAAGCTAGTCGTCGAAGTGGTAGACAGACTCGCAGTCGGAGAGGCCCTAGTTCCAAAGAATTGGGCCGTGGCAAGGGCCAGAATAAAGATAGCAACCGCCGCAATTGCCCTTTTCGGCCACATCCCGGCTAGTTTGACAACCTTCACTCTCAGAAATCTCTCCATTAGGCAAAATTCATTCTGCAGTGGTCGATTCTAGATCTTCGATTCTTTGGTCTCACATCGAAAGTCGCCTCGGGTCCTCAGCTATTTTTGACCAAACCTAAAACTCCGCTTCGCGGATGCTAAAAGTGAAAAGTGCTTTCGGGCAGGAAGTCCTGGCTAGCCACTATGCGAGCGAGTTCTGGTCATTCGAGATTACCGAGAAGTAGCTTCAAAAGGTATCTATTGACCAAGAATAACTGGGGCCCATTTGCACCCCGAGCCAATCCTAAAAGAGATAAAAAAGCCATTTAAGGGGACTGGCCCCAAAGGAGCGGCCTTGCGCTAAGGCACCGCCTTGGTACCATTTCAACTGCGACTATTGAGTGGCCTCTTTACGACGTCGAAGCTCAATCTTGCAACCGGCGACCTTAGGAAGGTGGACCTCGAAATCTGTCAGCTCTAGTCCCTCTAGTTTCGATAGGATTCCTTCAATAATGCCGATGTGAATCCCACAGACCGTCTTGCCAGCTAGGTTTACCGCCGACTCAAGGGGACACCTATTTAGGACTATCGCCGCAAAGTCTTGATTGTTCACCAGGGTCGCCGAAAATTCCCAACCGATCATCGCCTCATGGATCACCCGCACCGGGTCGGAATACTTAGGCGCTAATTCGGTGGCTAAGCGAATGCCTTCCTGTCTCCCGATCGCCCTTGCCGAGCTGTGAGTGGTTATCGCCTCTATGAGCAGAAGCGACAGGCGTTCATATGCCTTCGATGGCCCCCTCTTGGCCTCGGCCGACGGTTCATAGAGAAGCCGAGGCCTTCCCCGACCCTTGGGTGGCTCACGATACTCATCGATCAGCCCTGACCGGCGGAGGACCTCGAGGTGCTGGCGAATCCCGGTGTGGTTGAGCCGGGTAAATTCGGTCAGCTCGGAGACTGAGACGGGTTCTGGCGACTTTAGCAAGTACTCAAATATCCGATACCGAGTGGGATCCCCCAGAGCCACCGCCCTGCGCTGCAGCTCGTCTCCGGGCACATAGACCGGCAAAAGGGCCAAATCGCCCTCCGGCGCCTCAGAAGAAGTATCTGCCATCTCTCATACCACCTACTAAATCCACCTTATCAAGTCCCACTTACTTCGATTCAAAACCTGTATCAAGGGTGTTATCCGATCAATTTAAACCAGATCAATTTAAACCACTTGTGTCCGAGGATTTTTGATCATCAGATACCGTTACCCTGACTATCCACTCCTCGGGGCCCTCCCTTAGATACTCCCACTGAAAAACCCGGTCGTACTCCGCCTTGAGCTGGTAGTAGAGGGGCTTAGGGTCGTGGTCGTTCACAAAAACGAATCCCTCGCCATCCAGCAAGGCTTCAAAGCGACCGATCACCTCAGAATGCCTATCGATAGGTGCGAGTGGGCGCAAGTCGATCAAAGGTTCTCCCGATCCTTCGTCGACGGTGTTCAAGGAGTTCGAGTTTCCGCCGGAGACCTCTGCGACGTCGAGGCGGGAGATGAAGTGCATCGCCGCCTCCATGGACTTGACCTGCTTGGCAAAGCTGCCGCTTCGGTAGAGTTCGGCCCACGCCCGAGAGAGGAGGGCCGCCGCTAAACGTGCTTCGCCCGCCCTGGCCAACGCCTTGGAGAGGTCGATGACGACTCCACTTATAGCTGGGACTAGGGCGCCTAGTTCTGCATCCCCTAGTTCTATCTCATCACCTAGTTTTGCGTCTTCACTAGCCAACTTTTACAATCTCCATCGTGAAGGTGCGCTCGTCGACCTGGTTGATCGTGCAGCTATATGCGCCAGGCCAAAGGGCGTCGATCTGGTAGAAAAGCGGCTTGGGGTTGTGGTCGTTTATCACCGTTACTGCGCCACCACCCTCTAGGGACTGTATCTTCGAAAAGACGACGTCATGGCGGGCCCTCGGCTCAAGGGGCCGAAGGTCAACGGTCGAGGTAATAGTGTCGCCCTTTGCCTTGGTGAACTCCCGTTGTATCTCGGAAAGTATCTCGCCTACCTCTTCGTCGGGGACCGAAGATAGTACCTGTGGGAGGATAAAAAGGTTTTCCTTCTGGGCGTGTGTAGAAAAGACCTCGCTGATTACCAGCGAGAGGGCCGCCTGCTCCGATCCAGTGAGGGTCTCGAACTCGTCGATCTTCGCCCCTAGGTAGCGGTGTTCGAAGAGCATCGTCTCGACCACTTGTGCCAGACCGACCTTTTGGGCACGCAAGTAGACACTGGTCTCCTCGGCCCGTGCATGTGGGAGGATGTCAGTCCGCAAATAGCTACTGAACTCCTTAGCCAACGACGAATGCTCCTCGGGGGTCGCCCCCTTAGCCATTGAGCTTGCTAAGACCGAGAGTCTCTGAGCCATTTCGGCGTGGTGGGCTTCGATGGCGCCCAGTACGCGTTGAGCTTCGGTCGGCTTGTTCCCGAGTGTCACCGGGATCACTGCGCCATCTGACTTCAAATTCTCGACAAGGCCGCTCACTTCGTCTCCTTTTTATTATACTTTCCAATAGAAATATAATCGAATCCGGCAAAAGTGAGGCAGCATAATCGTGAGTGGTATTCCAATTGATTCTCCGGCTCCGGCCAACAACTATTCCCATTCGAACCTCGGAATGCCAAAGAGCGTCCCACCCCCGCAGCTACCACTAGGTTTCTTTGCGATTGCCGCCTTGGCCCTCTTTACCGATGGAGTACTTGGGATCTTCCTCGGATCGAGGGTAGTTGGAAACCCAACGGGCCACCTAGCAATTGGAATGACCCACATGTTCATGCTCGGTGTGGCGTCGATGGCTGTCCTTGGTGCGATGCACCAGTTCATCCCGGTCATATCGGCACAAAAACTCAGAAACCCAAAGCTCTCCTACTGGGGAGGCGGGTTCTTTGCGGCGGGATCGATCGGCCTTGCAACCAGCTTCCTCCTTGAGGTCAACCCGTTGGTAGTGGCCTCGGGAGTACTTGCGGTTATAGGGGTGGTGCTGCTCGTTATCAACCTCTCCAAGCCGCTTATGGTAAAGGGGAAGGGGATCTCGATTACCGGCGCCAGGATCTCTGCGATAATGCTCGTGGCCGTTGCCTGCTTTGGCATCACCTATGCGGTAGATCGAAATGCCCACGAAAGCTTTTTCACCCTGTCGCCTAATCTAGTGATCGCCCACGCCCACATTGGCATCCTTGGCTGGTTGGGAATTAGCTACGTGGCGGTGTCTGAAAAGCTCTGGCCGATGTTCATGCTCTCCCATCGCAAGTCCAACAGGTCGAGTCAGATAGCGATTTGGGGGCTGGCCCTAGGGGTCACTATCTTCGTGGTCGGGATGCTCGCATCATCAACAGCTATCGTCGCCACCGCCGGAGTGATCATCCTCATTGCACTAGGTTCCCACCTATACACCCTGGTGAGCGTGGTTTCCAAGAGGCGGCGTAAGTTAGAACTACTGCAAGGCTACGTAATCGTCTCGGCACTATTTCTACTCGGTGCCATCGGCTTCGCCATCGCCGCCGTAACAGCCAGCCCAGGGTCGCAGCTAAGGACGCAGCTAATGGCGGCCGAAATAGTCTCCTTGGGCGCCTGGATCGCTTTGGCGGTTATCGGCCACGCCCACAAGGTCGTACCATTTATTACCTGGGGTATTCTGCGTGCGTCGGGGGTAAAGTTCACCAGGAATAACAGACCACTGGTCTTCTCCGACCTTTTGAATCCGATGGTTGCGAGGGCGAGCTTTGTCATGGTAGCGGCGGGATTCGCGCTGATCGTCGTCGGCTTGGCGACTACCAGCGGGGTGTCGTTTTCGATTGGCTCGGCTGCGCTAGCCCTGGCGGCTGTGGCGGTATCGTCCAACTTGGCGATTAGGCCGTCTCGGATGCTCTCCCACTTCGGCGAGGCAGGTTAAATAGAAAATGGCTGACGTCGACTACAATTCGACGTCAGCCGGGATAGCAGTTATCGGCGAAGACCTAGTGCTTTGGCGCTCGCCGGGTCGATCATCTCCACCGACCACGGGGGATTCCAAACCAAATTGACGTCTGCTTCGAAACCGGTCGAGGCCTCGAGGGCCTCACGGACCTGAATTGGCATCGATTCCGAAACCGGACACCCCAGGGTCGTCAGGGTCATATCACACTCGAAACGGTCGTTGACGAAATCCAGTCGGTAGATCAAACCCAATGCAACGACGTCGAGCGCTAATTCCGGATCGATAACCCCTCGTAGCGCCGACCAAGCCCGATCGATGGTTCCTTGATTCTCAGTAGCTTGATTCTCAGTAGCTTGATTCTCAGTAGCTTGATTCTCAGTAGCTTGATTCTCAGTAGCTTGATTCTGTGTATCTTGCACCACTTATTACCTCGTACTCCCTGTTAGATGGGGCAAAGCCTCTTCTTTGCAGGCCCGCGCCTATTGCGCTTTGCTCTGCTAATGCCGATGATGATAATTTCGGTGATGTTAATTTCGATGAAAGGTGACCGAAAAGTGCTCCGGGGAGTGCTCGGTCACGTGATAGGTGAACCCTTGGCTGGCTAGCACGCCTTCAAGGGGAACCGGTTCAAATGGTGCAATCACCACGAGATCCTGACCCTCCTCCAATGCTGCGACACCTTGCATTATGGCGTCAAATGGCTCTTGTCCCCCGGCCAGAATCGGCCGAACGTCTAGCACCAAGTCGGCCTTCGTTCCTTCCCTGTCAGTTCCCACTGCCTCTCCTTCCAACAACCCATATTCGGCATCGTCTCATATTTACTCTATTCGTAACTAGATATAATAGCAGCCTGATGAGGGGCTCCGAAATGTCACCGCAGAAAAGCTCTCACTCAGGCCATTCCGAGCTTGACGATGCATAAACCGACAGCTAGAGCAATCAAGAACTCTGCCATCACGCTGGCCGACCAATCGCCTGAAATCAAAGCCGATACCATGGACCAAAACATTGCCCTTCGACATAAAAGGCCTCTGCTTTGGCCAGGCGGGCTGGGGTGCGGTGACAATCCATCTTTCGCCCCGAAAGCTTTGCCCTGAAAATTATGCCTGAAAACTGTCATCGGCTCAGGCCATGACACAGCATCGGAGGCAACTAGCCCTCACCTCCGGATCGACGCTACCAGCCAGACTCGAATTTGATTGGCTCCAGTGACCCAGGTGGATTCCCTTGGCTAGCACAGTAACCGTCGTCCGAATAATTCTTATTGGCATAAAAATACCCATTCTGTGTTCGCTAAGTAGTGAAAAGGGTTTGATCCAACCAGATTGGCTTACAGGTTTGGATCGAGCCACTAAGGCTTGAGATGCCCGACGAAAAGACCGGGCGAGAAAGAGGTTAAGTTGCAGGAGCAGATCCGACTTCTTGGTGCTAACTGGTGCCCGGACTGTAAGAGGGCAAAGAAATTTCTGGTCGATCAGAACATCCCCTTCGCTTATATCGATATCGAATCGGATCCGCAAGCAAAGGTCCTCGTGGAGGAGCACAACGACGGCAAGACGATCATCCCGACGATCTTTTTCCCCGACGGCGATATCCTCGTAGAGCCCTCCAACGCCGAGTTGGCAAAAAAACTCGACCTCACGGTCATAGCCTCCAAGAAGAGCTACGACCTTATAGTCGTGGGTGGTGGTCCAGCCGGACTCGCTGCGGCCCTCTACGGTGCCCGCGAAGGAATCGACACACTGGTTATGGATCGAAGCGGTCTAGGCGGTCAGGCCGGCGTTACCGAAAAGATCGACAACTACCCCGGTTTCCCCGATGGGATCAAGGGCGCCGATCTCGCGGAGAAGTTCGTCGAGCACGCCAAGCGATATGGGGTCGAATTACTCGAAGCCGCCTTTGTCGTCGCTATTGAGCAGGAACCGGACGGCACGATTTCGGTCAAAACCGAGGACGGAAATAGCTACATCGCCCAAGCAGTAGTTATCGCAACCGGCTCATCCTATCGGCGTCTCGGCGTAGAAGGCGAAGACGATCTAATAGGTGCCGGGGTGCACTTCTGTGCCACCTGCGACGGTCCGTTCTACAAGGGGGCCGAAGAACTAGTGGTCGTCGGCGGGGGCAATTCTGGCCTAGAGGAGGGCCTCTTTTTGACCAACTTCGCAAAGAAGGTGACCATACTCGAATTTCAGGAAAAGCTTGCTGCGTCGAAACTCCTCCAGGATAAGGTGAATTCGAGCCCCGACGTAGAGGTTCACACCAATACCGAGATACTCGAACTGAAAAAGACCGAGGGAGGAAGGCTCGCCGCAATCTCCACCAAGGACCGTACTTCTGGCGAGGTCAAGGAGATCACCCCTGAAGCGATGTTTGTCTTCATCGGTCTCGATCCAAATACGGAGATTTTCAAAGGGAGCCTAGACCTCGACCAGCGGGGATTCATCAAAACTACCGACACCTTGATGACATCGATTCCCGGCGTATTCGCCGCCGGGGATGTCCGCTCTGGTTCTACCAAGCAGTTGGCTTCGGCGGCGGGCGAAGGCACTGCGGTGCTGTTGATGGTCAGGTCCTACCTCGAAAAAAAGGGTGAGCGCGCAGTCCACATCGGCTGAAAAGCCGCATTCATCGATAAGAGGCGGGATCAATCAAACCCGCCTCTTCGAAACCCCTCAATCTGAGTAGGCAGGAGTCGCACTTCCCACACGCTTTGCCGTCTGCTGTAGGGTCATAGCAACTATGGGTGATCGAGTAGTCGACCCCAAGAGAGATCCCAAGCCTTATTATCTCCGCCTTGGACATATCAATCAGCGGGGCATGGATGACCAACGGCTCTGCATCGCTAACTCCCGCTTTGGTGGCTAAGTTCGCCATCTTTTCATAGGCCCTTATATATTCGGGCCTGCAGTCGGGATATCCGCTGTAATCGAGGGCGTTCACTCCGATGAATATCGACTTTGCAGTGATCACCTCCGCCCAAGCAAGCGCTACCGACAAAAAGACGGTATTTCTCGCTGGGACGTAGG
>JAKCBW010000072.1 GCA_021842145.1 Actinomycetes bacterium | reverse complement strand
ACTCCCGGATCATGGAACTTTTTATCCCAAAATCGTACGCCACCACCTTGGGTCCCGTCCCCTCGTAATGAACCACTCCCTTGGAGGAGACCTCCTTGACAAGGTCCAAGCCGTCGGTAGTCGGCGCGGACTTCGCCAAGTCCACTAGTTCGTCCCTCTTCAGAGTTCCTACCACCCCGGAAAGTGAACCGAAGGAACGAAGGTGCCTGGTGAGCCTCCTCGTGTCCAGTCCCAAAACGAGGGGTACTCCCTGGAGGTTCAAGATCTCATGGAGTGGTGCGGATGCCCTCCAGTTGGAGGGGCTAGGGGTGTAGTTTCTCGCCACCACCGCCCTCGACGAAATCCTCTTTGACTCCCAGTCAAGCTCGGTGACTCCGTAGTTTCCGAGGTGTGGATAGGTGAACACGATGGCCTGGCCAAAATATGACGGGTCGGTTAGGATCTCCTGGTATCCGCTGAGCGAGGTGTTGAATACGAATTCAGCCGCTACATACTGATTGGCCTGCATCTCCTCGCCGCTAGCAACCAAGTGAGCCCTGAAAGATGTGCCGTCGGATAGAACTAGCCAACCAGGTTCGGCTCCTATTCGGACGAGACTCCCATCTAGAACCATAATTTCCCTTCTTTTAGTATCTCTTTTCCTCTAATAAATCCGGCCACGATCCTCCCTTTCAAATTTCTTCCTTGGTAGGGGAAGTTGGTAGAGTTCGAAGCGATCTCATCAATCCTCCCGACCGATTCTGTGGTAGGATCACACACCACGATCGAAGCCAAGGCATTGGGCTCTATTGCGATCCGCCGTCCAACCACCCTGGCTGCACCGGGTCCCATCATTTCTAGTAGTCGGTGGAGTCTTTGTAACTCGAAGGGCTCAAGGGCGACTCGAGTGGTTGCACGTTGACTCCAGTGTTCGGCACCGATATTCATCTCGGGCGGAAAGGCCGGTGGCTCTAAAAAGGCGGACCAGCTCGCCAAAAAGGCACTCTGGAGTCCGATCATGCCGAAAGAGGCCTGGCTGAAGGGCCGCTGCTTGGTGTGGTATGGGTGGGGTGCATGATCGGAGGCTACTGCGTCAAAGTCTCCCCTAATCGCCGATGCGACCAGGGCCATCTGGGTCGACCTAGATCTAAGCGGCGGATTTACCTTAAAACTAGTGTCAAATCCCTCGAGCATGGAGTCGTTCAGTAAGAGGTGATGGGGGGTTACCTCAGCCGAGATCCTAAGTCCCTCACCCCTCGCCGCCCTAATTAAGTTGATGCTCTCCCTCGCCGAAACGTGCAGTACGTGCAGCCTCCCACCGGTCGCCTTCAAGAGCTCGATGTCCCTGGCGACCATTGAGGACTCCGACACCTCGGGCTCGCCTATCAGTCCGAGCCGCACCGACGTTGCCCCCAAATTCATCGAAGCTCCATCGAATAAAAATGGGTCTTGGGCGTGTTGACCGATCGTAACCCCGAGGAGATCTGACATCTTGAGGGCCTCGTACATCAGTTTGGTAGAGCCGAGCCCGGTACCGTCGTCGGTAAAGAAGTTCGCCCCGGCCTCGGCCAATGACACGAAATCGACGAGCCGCTCACCCTTCCTGCCTACTGTTATCGAAGCGGCCTGTTCGATCTCAATCGGTGCCCTTTTGAGCTCATCACTCACCGCTTTCCAGATCGATGCCGAATCTATGGTAGGTTCGGTATTCGCCATGGCCAAAAGGTATTGATATCCACCGAGTAATGCCTGCTCAGATAGGTTATCTATCGTCTCGGCTTCAGGGTCCCCGGGGAACCTGCTGTGGGTATGGGTGTCGTAAAAGCTCGTCGACACGACGCAACCGCCAGCGTCAACTACCCGAGAGTCAGTGGAGTCGATTTCAGGGGCTACCTCGGTGATTACCTCCCCTTGGATCGCTATATCGAGTGGGTGGAGGCCATCGGGTCTTAGAACAAGGCCGCCCTTGATAACAATCTTTTCTTCACTCATCCCTCGGTCACCGATCTGCGATAAAGCCCAAGTGGCTTTAGATGCCGTTTCTCAGCCATGGAATGCCCCCTTTTGCGGTTGACCACCGATCCACGCGGTGTCCAGGATCTTTGAGAAAACCGCCATTCGCATAAGTACTCCGTTTCTAACCTGTTCAGCGATAAGGCTTCTCTCCTCGGCTACCTTGACGGCCAACTCAACGCCACGGTTTACCGGCCCAGGATGCATTACGATGCTGGTCGACGGCATCTTTTGGTATCGCTTCTGGTCGAGCTGGAACCTTTTGGTGTAGCTTTCAATCGAGGAGTTGTATCCACCTCGAATCCGCTCACGCTGAATTCGAAGCAGGTACAAAACGTCGACTTCACCCACGACTTCGTCGAGGTCATAGCTGAATTCGGCACCAAGGGCGGATGGCCGGTCGACCATCATATCCGGCGGGCCAACCAGAACTACGCTGACGCCAAAGCGACCCAAAAGGGAGCAAAGGGACCTGGCTACCCTCGAGTGCAGGATATCACCGACTATCGCCACCCTCTTTGCTGATAGGTTTTTTACACCCCCAAATGCAGACGAGAGGCTGAAAAGGTCCCCTAGCGCCTGGGTGGGATGTTCGTGGCAGCCATCACCGGCATTCACTACCGCCAAGTTGGTCCAGCTTGCAATCTGCAGGGGCGCCCCTTCGTTTGGATGCCTTACCACCACCGCATCTGCGCCCAAGGCTGAAACGGTATCGCAGGTGTCCTTGAGGGACTCACCCTTTGACACCGAGGACATGGACACGCCGAGGTCGATGACCCTGGCTCCCAACCTCTCTGCCGCAAGGGTAAAGGAAAGTCGCGTCCGGGTAGAACCTTCGAAGAAAAGCGTCGCTACCACAAAGTCTTTAAGTACGTCGCTGAAACGCTTCGTATTCTCCTCCATCTGTCTGTAGGTCTCAGCCCGTTCCACTAGTTCGAGAACTTCTGTGTCGCTCAGATCGGAGATCTGGGTCAAAGAACGCCTCCTAGGAACGGGATCCGAAATTAATCGGTTCAAATTCCCTCCCTTATCTCTTCTAGAATCAGTACGCCTTTCGGACCTACTTCCACGAATTCCGCCTTCGAAGTTGGAAGATTCTTGCCGACAAAGTCCGGTCGGATTGGAAGTTCGCGATGGCCACGATCCACCAGCACCGCTAGCTGTATCGCCTTGGGCCTCCCCAAGGAGCCCAGGGCTTCCAATGCCGCCCTCACGGTGCGGCCGGTATATAGGACATCGTCGACCAGCACCACCACACGGTTGGTGATCTCTAGGTCCAGAGTCGGAGCATCTCCAGATTCCACTCGCGGCCTATCATCGCGAAAAAGGGTCACATCGAGCTCGGCACATGGCGGCGAGAACCCGTCGATCTCAAGAAGGTGAGCGGATATAAGCTCTGAAATCCACACTCCACCCCTTGCGAGGCCGAGGAGGACCACCTCTTTTGAACCACGATTCCGCTCGGCAATCTCGTGAGCGATCCTCTTGATTGCCCTCTCGATATCGCTCTTAGTCAACACCTGCGCTTTGGGCCGCATAATTGCCGGTGGAACTTCGCTAGAAGGCAGAGCCGAGTCGCCAGACAAACTATTCTCCTTGTGCCGTGTAGACCTCTCTGGACCTACTTCACGGTTTTCTATAGAAGATCCTATTACTGTCGAATAGTACCGACCGCGCATATTTGAGGGGAACTGTCATATCAAATGATCGGGGATGAGAGGATTCCAAGCCAGGATGAGGTCAAAGGACGTAAAAGCCGGCGTCATCGAATCCGTAAACCGAAGCTGACGCTTGGTCAAAAGACCCGAAGATCAGCGGTCGTACTGTTTCTGATAATTGTCTTGTTGGCTGGTGGAGTCGTATATTACGGGTTCAATCTCTACGGTCGAATCAAAAAACTCAATGTCTCCAATCTGACGACAAACACCAACTCGCTACAACCCATAAATATTCTCCTCGTTGGATCGAACTCTCGAGCCGCACTAAATGGAAAACAGGCACAGTATTTTGGAAGCGCTTCTCAGGTTGGCGGCGCTCGCAGCGACGTAACTATGATCGCCCACTTCGACCCCAAGACCCTCAAGGTGACTCTACTTTCGATCCCGAGGGACCTTTTCGTCCCGATCCCGAATAGTCACAGTTCCAATCGAGTCGATGACGCCCTAAATGTCTCGCCGTCTCAATTAGTTAAAACCATCCAGCAGGACCTGGGTATCCCCATACAGCACTTTGTAGAATTGAACTTCGATACCTTCCAAAAGGTCGTCCAAGCGCTTGGCGGGATCAAAATGTACTTCCCAATGCCCGTAAAGGATGCCTATTCCGGGCTAAACGTCACAACCACTGGCTGCCTCCAGTTGAACGGCTTTCAGGCCCTGCAGGTAGTTAGGGCAAGGCACTTGTACTACCAGCAGAATGGCGTCTGGATAGAGGATCCGCTCGGAGACCTCAGCCGGATAAGGAGGGACCACGAATTCTTAAAGGTTCTAGCGACGGAGGTAAAACAGAAGGGTATCTCTAATCCCTTCACCCTCAACTCGATAGTCTCGGCAATTGTCCCCTACCTTCAGGTTGACAGTGGTTTTACCATTTCAGACATGCTGAGTCTCGCGTCGAAGTTTCGTCATATCAACCCCTCGACCATCTCCAGTCTGACCCTTCCCGTCGAATTGGTCAACAACTACGTCTACAAGGGCGCCAACTATGGCGATGTCGTTTTCCCAACCGAGCCACAAGACTCTCAAGTAATAAATAGCTTCCTAAACGGCCAAGGCACTCAACCCTCAAAGACGAACAAGTCGCCGGTGGCGGTGCTAAATGGAAGCGGAATAGCCAATCAGGCGAGTACGGTCGCAAGCACCCTAAAGGCGGATGGATATCCGATCGCCCAGGTTGGAAATGCTCCCGTACTTTCCACGCCTTCTGAAACGATCATTAGGTATGAGCCCGGGTTTCTCCCTGAGGCCCTCGCTCTAAAATCGACGATGTCGGGTTCGATCATCATGGGCCAAGCACCGACGATCTCTGGCGCTAAGGTCGAGGTAATAACTGGAAACCAGTTGACCGTCTACAACAGTTCTGCGTCTGCATCCTCTAGCCAGACGCCCTCGACTACCTCGGTAGCGACCACCCAAACGGGTTCGACTGCGACGACGATCCCGATCACCGTCGCTTCTACTACCGCCAAAAACCCGCTAAAACCTTGGGACCCCAGGGCGTGCCCGGCTTAAGCACCCACTTAATGCAATCTGTCGACCTCCTGTTCCTATAAATCGTGAAGGTTTTGATACTTCAGGCATAACAAGTGGTTCGATGGGGGCGGGTCTTTTTAGGTCGGAAACCGTCGCCCTCATTGGATGAGCCAGTTGGCACCTTCGGTAACCTGCATTGTCCCAAAGGAAGAATCCCTCCTGACCTTTCAGCTATCTGAATAGTCATCTATTTAAACGGTCATCTATTTAATGTGTCGATTCCCGCAGCCAGCCATGGCATTTCAAGTCAGAGTCAACTCTATGTTGACTCTTCAGTGTCGACAACCTAATATTGACGCATGACTACTTCGCCACCGACACTAGATAACCTCATCGGCTACGTTAAATCCCTCAAACCGGATGGTGTTTCACTAGATCACCTTAGTGACGCCGTTTTAGTTGCCCAGGAACTTAACGATCAGGCTGATTCGCTAATCGGCCACTTCGTCGACCAAGCCAGAGTCTCCGGCGCCTCCTGGAGCCAAATCGGTAACGCAATGGGAGTCACTAAGCAGGCGGCCCAAAAGCGGTTCGCAATCCGTGACGAACCACTACTCCCCAAGAGCAGGGCATTCTCACGTTTCACCCCACGCGCCAGAATTTCAGTCGCCGCGGCAGGAAAGCTTGCCGAGGCAGGCGGCCACTACGCTATCGACGCCCACCATCTTGTAGCTGGAACCATTGTTGACCCAGAAGGTCTAGCGGCCCGAGCGCTAACCCGACTGGGGGTAAGCGATTCCCAGATTTACCAAGCCCTCGGCGTGGGTCCGGCGACCACCTTAGACGATCCCGACATCGAAACTCTGTGGGGCCTTCATTACACTCAGGCCTGCCGCGAAGCGTTCAAACAAGCGCTGAGGGCGGCTCTACACCTCGGACACAACTATATCGGCACCGAACACCTGCTCCTCGGGGCGGCTTCCACCGACGGAATCGCCCAAGAAGGATTGGCAAAAATAGGACTACAGGCTGACGTGATAGAGAAAGCGATAGAGGTGGAGGTGGCCGACTCGCAGCTTCAAGCTAAGCGTCAACAGGGTGCGCCACCAACCACATAGTCCCTTTCAGCCAGCCGATAGGGGCGTAACAGGACTGAGCGGCAAGTGGGTTGTTCTGAGTCCAGACTCGACCGGTAAATATGTTCGTCAGACTGGCCAGCTTTTAGCCAACTGAAATCGAAGTGACTGCGGCTTAGGGGCCTCAGTTCGAACGGCGTATAAAGGCGCAGCAAATAGCGATTCGACACGACCCGTTGTATAGTCGCCTAGCCTCAACTAACTCTCTCCTTTTTATCGGCGGCGTTGAAGATAGCAGACCTACCGCGCCACCCGTGGACCTGACCGATGATCATTTAGACGGAGTCAGCGAATTTAGACGGTGCCACCGTTTAATTTGCACCAGGCAGTTTGCCTCCAATGACTCGCCGGAGTTACCGGGTAGCACAGCACCTTGAGCTATCCGGAATACAGGTCAGAAAGCTTTCTAAACGAGAGTAGGTCGGCGGGTCTAGCCTCGAAAGCCTAAACCCGCCGACCTGGGACGTGTTGGAGATATCTAGATCTGCTTTTTACGCAGTTACTAATGAACGGGCGACGGTCCTCGCAAACGCCTTCGATCCTTCCAAGATATCCTTGGATGAGATTCCGGCCGAAGCGACAATCGACGCACCCTTGTTTACAAATGCCAGGGCGAGTTCGTCCTTAGCCCCGCGATAGCTAACTGCAAAGGTAACAAAGCTAGCGACGGTCTTGCCATGAAGGGGTGGCAGAGAGTCGATGAACCTCATTGCGTTCTTCGCTGGGTGCACCTTGGCTACCACGAGACCCTCGACCCAAGCGCCAAAGACCACTAGGTCAGCCCCCATGATATCGTTCGACCGCGCCATCTTGGTCGAGACAACCTGGGTGGCATATCCGTGACGCCTCAGCTCGACGGCAATCGCCTCTGCGGCGGCTTTGGTATTCCCACCGTTTGATTCATAGACCAACACTGCCGACTGCATGGCGGGGGCTTCGATGTACGCCGGATTCTCCGGAGACACCGGCGCTTTATTAGCGAGCTGGGAGACGACACCCCTAGCAGCGCTCATGCCCTGGGCCATTGCGGTAACCACCGTAGATGGGCCAATCCTCGCGTCGCCTACGGACCAGACGCGGTCAGCTACCTGGAAGGCGGAGTCGAGTCGGACCCTCTCCCTATCCGAAGCTAGCTGTGCGAGCTTCGGGCTTCCTGCGTAGACACCGCTAGCGAGCCAGCGACGATCGGGAATACCGGTAAAGGTAGGAAGTGACCCAAACTTGACATCACCCGACACCTTTGTCCAGCCCGGATCGATTCGGTAACCCATAGCCAGAACTACCATATCGACGTCGACCGAATAGGTCTTCGCCTCGTCCAGCTTCGGAACCGAAAGTGCATCAGACTGGCTGGTCTCGCAGATGACCGCCGAACGAACCTTTGCGTTCTCGTCACCAACAAGTCGGGTAACGGTCCGGCAGAAGTCGACCTGGACACCTTCATGGCGTGCCTCGGCGATCTCGTCCTTCCTGGCTCTTGAGAATCTCTCGTCCATCCAGTCGATACAGATCGATGTTCCACCTAGGCGAAGCACCGTCCTAGCTACGTCCATAGCGGTGTTACCCGCTCCAAGAACGAGGACCTTCTTGCCTGCAAGTTCGATTCCGTGGGGGGTCCCAAGGAG
>JAKCBW010000071.1 GCA_021842145.1 Actinomycetes bacterium | reverse complement strand
CGCCGCCGCCACCCCCGGGATAACCCCCAGAAGTCTGGTTTGGCTGTCCCCCCTGATCTCCGACTATTACTGATAGCCCGTTCGACTGCGAAATGGGGAGGGAATAGGACCCCTCGACCCACCCACCATTGCCGCCGGCGTCTCCGCCGCCAGAGCCTCCAAGGAGATAGAAGTTGACCGAAGCAATCCCTTCTGGAACTTCCAACGACGAGTTTGAGGTGTACGAACAGACCACTTGGGAGCCATTTGCGCTACAGCCAGATGGCAGCACCGACGAGGCGTTCTCCGCTGACAGCTTTCTTAGCGAGTGCGATGGCAAGACACCGATCTTCGTCACCGGTGCGATAGTGTCTCCGCCGCCAACCAAGAAGGCCTGAGAAGTCGACGCAACTACGCACAGAACGACGATTAGGCGCGCCAGGCTTTTGGTAATCCAAGCGACCCTACTTGACCGCTCAGCCTTCATCTTCCCCCCACAAGCAAAGCGCAATCGTGCTTATTGTAAATCAAACATGATTAATTCGCAATAACTCACAGAAGTATTACTCTTTGAATCGGCTCAGCATGCGTGGGTCTTTGCCAAGTTTCTCCAGCTCAGGAAGGGCTGATCAATACTTGCTTTGATAGATATGTTGTTTTTTAAAGGTTACACCGGAACAAAATAGACCTGTGATTTGTATCAATTAACATCCCTGTTTGAAACGCAGCGCTGCTTTTGACTTAGGCCCAAAATGCTGAAGTGAGGAAAGGGAAACTTCAGTGACCACAACCAATGACCAGTCAGTTCCGACCGGCCCTCGATCCATCATCGATAATGCCCACTATTCATCCCAAGCCCCCATGGCAAGCAGGTCGACTTTCCCACCCTAATAAAGTCGACATTCCAATGGCGATCTCCGGCTGCCCAAAGACCAAGAACTCGGCCAGCAAACATCGAGTCTGCAATCAAGGTTCCACAAACTTCTTGTCCTTGGTCATTGGGCAGGGCAAAGTTTTTCTAAATCTAATTCTGGGTAATTTTCAAAATCTGGATAATATGGTGCACAATTTCGAGATATCGAAATCGTGGAAGGTTGTCAACCCACCACGCAGATCTGTTATCGGGAGCGCAAAACAGAACGCCAATAACCCTTTCTCGCCACTAATTGGATCTCTAATCTGGGACTGTAAAATCGGTCTATCTAGTCCCGATCCGCACTGCTTAGGTATATTTTCGCTCCCAGCTCGATGAACTCCGCCGACTTAGCGTCTAGCTGCTCTACCAAGGCTGGATCCCGGTTTTCTCTTAGCGACCTCGAAAGGGACATCGAGCAGAACTTTGGTCCGCACATCGAACAGAAGTGAGCCCTCTTAGCTGCGGGAGCCGGAAGGGTTTCGTCGTGATACGACATCGCCGTTTCGGGGTCAATCGACAACCGGAACTGATCTTCCCATCTAAAGTCAAAGCGAGCTCGGGAGAGTGCTAGGTCCCACTCAAAAGCACCCTTGTGGCCCTTTGATAGGTCCGCTGCGTGTGCGGCAATCTTGTAGGCGATCATGCCAGCTTTGACGTCTTGCGCATCGGGAAGTCCCAAGTGCTCTTTGGGGGTGACATAGCAGAGCATTGCGGTTCCGTAACTCGCGATCATTGCGGCCCCAATCGCAGAAGTGATATGGTCATAACCAGGTGCTATATCGGTAGTCAATGGGCCCAGCGTATAGAAGGGTGCACCGTCGCACCACTCTTCTTCGAGTTCGACATTCTTTTGAATGAGGTGCATCGGGACGTGTCCCGGACCCTCCACCATCACCTGGACCCCGAAGCCCCTCGCTACCTTGACCAACTCGCCTAAGGTGCGGAGTTCAGCGAATTGCGCTTCGTCGTTGGCATCTGCGATGGACCCCGGACGAAGTCCATCTCCCAAAGATAGCGATACGTCGTACGAAGCGGCTATCTCACAAAGCTCCTCAAAATTCTCGTAAAGAAAGTTCTCCCGGTGGTGAGCTAGACACCAGCTCGCCATGATGGATCCGCCCCGAGAGACTATCCCGGTGACACGTGGAACAGTCATCGGAATGAATGCCAGAAGGATCCCGGCGTGGATCGTCATGTAATCTACCCCGGCCTCTGCCTGATCGACGACCGTCTCTTTGAAGACTTCCCAGCTCAACTTTGTGGGATCGCCACCAACCCGGTGTAGAGCCTCGTAAATCGGCACCGTCCCGACGGGGACCGGCGAGTTGCGCAAAATTGCCGACCTCGTCTCTTTGATCGACCGTCCAGTCGATAGATCCATTACCGTGTCGGCTCCGAAGTCCACTGCCATCCTCATCTTTGCCACTTCGGTCGCTATGTCCTGAGACACCGAGGAGTTGCCGATATTCGCATTTACCTTCACCAGAAACTTCTTGCCGATAATCATCGGTTCGGTTTCTGGGTGGTTAATGTTGGCGGGGATAATTGCTCGACCCGAAGCGACCTCATCCATCACTACCTCGGGGTCTACCCCCTCCCTGATGCCAACGAAACGCATTTCGTCGGTGACGATCCCCGATATCGCGTATTGATATTGAGTAGGCCTAGCTCCGCTCTTCGCCCTCCGTAGGGGTTGGTTCGATTCGACGCCGTTCGACTGAACCGCAATTGATTCAGTATCGCCTCTAGAGTCGATCCAAGCTTCACGGAGACGCACCAGTCCGGAATGGTCTCTATCAAACTCTCCGGTGGTGTCGTAGAGGTCCAGGTGGACCTGATCTCCTTGGGCATCGACTTCGTCAAGAACGATCCTTTTGAATGGGACGCTTAGTCGTCCATCAGGACTCTTTTTGTAGACCTTAAAGTGACGCACCTGCATCTTTGTCATCTCCCTCCGCCGGAATTACCCGGATCAGGTTGGGCGGTCGGTGCAGTGTCGCACCCTCTCAGCAAAAGCTCCCGCGTGTCACTTCAACTCTATACCCATTTGATATTCCCACCGACCAGCATGCCTGTCGCACAAAGCGGGGCTTCAGTTTTCGAAGCCGCCTAAAGTCGATCTTGACGAAGCACTTTCATTTCAACTATCGCAGTAGTCATGCCTTGCTCGGGAAAATATTCGCTTGCTGAGGCGTAAAAGACTGCGACGACTGGAGCAAAGTGTCTCGAAAAAAGCCACTGCGCGGGCTCCTTGAAAGGCTCACTCCCCTTTGCGTGAACTACACAGCCTCTCCTTAGCGTGGACTACACAGCGGACCGATCCTCGACCTTTTAGGGCCCGATTGAGCCGGGAAGGTGCCATCGACTCCTGCGGTGTATCCTTCCTAGCGGTTCTCACCAGCGCTAACTTTGAGGTGGTGAATATCCAAGCTCAGTCGGGCTAAAGATGATATGGGCATTATTTCTCAGATAAAGTGGGCCAATGGAAATAACGACAAGGCAATGGATCGACAAGATAGCCCTCGCATTGAACGTGGCATCTCCCAGCGACGACGAGGTAGATCAGCTACTGTCTTTGGCGGCGGTAGCGGCACATGCGTCGGATCGCACGGCTGCACCCGTGACATGCTGGATCGCAGCGCACGCGGACATGGATCTAAGTGAAGTGCTCGTTGTTGCGCAACGCCAGGCCCGTGAGCTAGAGGGTGGAACAAGCTAATCGCGACTTCGCCGACTGTTTGACTTCGCCGACTGTTTGATTTCGCCGACTGTTTGACTTCGCCGACTGTTTGACTTTGCCGACTGTTTGACTTTGCCGACTGTTTGTTCCTGCGCATGATCGGCATACAAAAAACGAATCCTTGTGCTACAAAAGGCACTCTACTTCGATTGGATTGCGCCAGAGACCATCAATCTGATGGCTTTTGAAGAATTATTACTGAAACTTACCTGTTAATTGGTCATTTTAAATCAGTTATTAGAACGATGTAGCTAATAGGCTGCTTGCGTGGTTCGAAAACAGCAGCTCTTTCGCTTGGGAGCGAGACGTATTTTGACCGCTCCAAGCGCATTACTTCTAGACACCATTGTCTACTTCGGCTCCTTCGTATTGGCTTTCGTGAACATCTTTGTCGCCGCAGGTGGAGACTACAAGCAGTGGGGTCTGCTAGCTTTTTTTCCATACCTCTTAGCCGCCGCTGGAACTTTTCGCCTTCATCAGATTGACCCCGATTCGAAGCGGACGATCCTCTGGAGACGCTGGATCGTAGTAGGTCTCTTTTTCACCAGCCTCGTTGCACCGCTATCAGTTTCAATCGCCCAGCGCACCTTGGCTACACCAGGGGTTCACGCCCAGGCGGAGGTCGTCGTAATTGAACGATGTGGAGACAGGGTAGCAACGAATCAAGACTGCTATCTTTCCAATCCATCCACCGTGGGAGTAAGCGCTACCAACTACTCTTCGCGCCTCGACGCAAACGCCTTTGTTCCTTACCTTCCCGGAATGGCTATCTTCGGAATATCGAACTCACTCCCTATTCCATCTCCATTTAGAGACGCCAGGGTCGCAATGACCATCTTCACAGTTCTCGTAGTTCTCATCGCCTTGGCAATCTCGGGACTTAGCTCTGAGGACAGGTGGCGAATATTTCAATTTGCACTTGTCCTTCCTGCCGGAGCCCTGCCCCTTGTGACCGGGGGAGACGACCTACCGGTGATCGCCCTGCTCCTACTTGCCGTGATACTGTCCCGAAAGCGCAGGCCCATGGCTGCTGGGCTTGCAGCCGGCGCAGCGGTAATCATGAAGCTGACGGCTTGGCCACTGGCGCTTTTTCTCCTCTTTGTCCAGAGGGACAACGAGGACAATCAGGCCTGGCAGCCCTATTTGATAAGCATTGCGAGCATCTTCATCCCGGTGATTTCGATTGCAGCTGCCGTCAATCCCCAGGCTTTTATCGTCAATGAACTCCTCTTCCCTTTGGGTCTAACCAAGGTCAAGTCTCCAGCCCAGAGCCCGCTTTTAGGCCAGGCAATCTTTAGCATGTTCCCGGGCTACCGCATAGAAGTGGTATCAATTCTCGTCCTTGTAGGAGCACTGCTTGCGGTATTGGTTTATCGAAAGTGGCGACCGAGGGGCCTAGGCGCGACTATTGGATTTGCAGCATTCATTCTTACCTTGGCCACCGTTTTAGCCCCCGCTACCCGTTTTGGATACCTCCTTTACCCCTGTAATTTTGTCCTTTGGGCGACGATCATGAGGAATCCTGGAAAAGAAAAAACCACAGCCACTACAGCCCTCGGGGAGGCCCCTATGGCGGATGAAGCCTATTTGAGCTAGCACTCAGGTTCCGAAGGTTGCTTTCCATTTAATCTTGGCCAATTTCGGAGGTTACGTTAGCCGAACGCTAAAGCTGGCGGAGGAGGGCTCGAACCTCCAACCTCCTGATCCAAAGTCAGGCGTTCTGCCAGTTGAACTATCCGCCAAATAACTACTCAAGACTACCCAACCCACGCCGGGGTCCGTCACCGCAATCCAAACAGACTAAAGCCTTAGCCGAAAAAGCCATCATTTTCAGGTAGGGTTAAGCAATGGAGAAGTGCCCAATGCGGCGCTCCTGAGTGTCAGTCACGTAACTGGCCCATAACTGGGAGGAAAGTTATAGTTCGATCGGCTCACGAACTCTATCTGTGTATGGTAAGTATTCACGGCCTGATTAGGGCGAACGAACCAGAACTAGGTAGGGACCCCGACACAGGAGGCCAAGTTGCCTACGTCTTGGACTTGGCCCGGACGGCTTCGTTGGATCCGACCTTTTCCAGGGTCGAGGTACTAACTCGCAAGGTCATCGATAAAGCGGTCTCCCCGGACTACTGCCTGAGCCAGGAAAAAATCCCGCACTCGAATGCAGAAATAGTCAGACTCCGCTGCGGACCCAATCGCTACATAAGGAAGGAGCTGCTATGGCCCTACTTGGACGAGTATGTAGATAGATGTCTCGCTTATTTTAGATCTAATGATTCGATCCCTGATGTAATCCACACCCACTATGCCGATGCGGGATACGTGGGAATGCAGCTGAGCTCGATGCTAGGTATTGCGCACGTTCATACGGGTCACTCCCTTGGAAGGGTGAAGCGCACCTACCTTAGGTCCCAGGGGGTATCTGATCGGCAAATCGAACGCCAATTTAGGATACATAGGCGGATTGAAGTCGAGGAGGAACTGCTCGACACGGTATCACTGACGATAGCCTCCACTAGGCAGGAAATAGAGGAGCAGTACGGTTGCTACTCATCGCGAAGAAAGAACCGTATTGCGGTCATCCCGCCGGGACTCGACTTGGACCGCTTTTACCCACCTAAACGGGGCTTTAAGGTCAACGAAACCCTAAGAGAAGAGGTAGAACACTTCTTACGGCACCCGACCAAGCCGATGATACTTGCGATAGCGAGGGCCGATCCAAGAAAGAACCTGCCTGGGCTCATAGAAGCCTATGCCAATCACCTCGACCTAAAAGACGCAGCCAATCTGGTCATCGTGGCCGGTAATAGGGATGACATAGATGACCTAGAAGATTCCCAGGCGAAGGTCTTGCGGGAGCTAATCGAGCTCATGGATCGCCATGACCTATACGGTCGTTTAGCCCTTCCTAAGCACCACCTATCTGAGGACGTACCGGAGCTATTCCGACTCGCCGCAAAGAGGCGAGGTGTCTTCGTAAATCCGGCGATTACCGAAGGCTTCGGACTAACCCTCATCGAGGCGGCGGCTTCAGGTTTACCGATTGTAGCCACCGACGATGGTGGACCGAGGGAGATAGTTCAGTACCTGCATAACGGCCTACTGGTCGACGCCTCGGATCCCAAGGAGATAGCAAAGGCTCTCTACCAGGTGATTAGCTCTACCACTCAATGGTCTACCTGGTCGAGGAGTGGGTCCGCTGGCGTCAAGAGGCATTACAGCTGGGAAGCTCACGAGAGAAAATACGCCAACCTTTTAGGCCGGACGGTTCATTCAAATCGGAAGGTAATGAGACGACGCATAGCGCTACTCTCGGGCCCAAACCTGATCGGTGCGAGCAAGCTGATCGCCCTCGACATCGACGACACCCTGATCGGCGACGAAGAAGCGCTTACTAACTTTTTGAGGTGGCTAGACGCCCACCGTAGCAGCGTTGCGTTCGCAGTCGCCACCGGGAGGACGGCGAACTCGGCCAAGAAGGTGCTCAAGGAACACTCAATACCGCTTCCCGATGTCTTCATCTCGTCCGTTGGAAGCGAGATCCATTACGGACCGAGGCTTCAAAAGGATCTCGGTTGGAGGACACACATCTCCCACCAATGGAGGAGGGACGATCTAAAGGCGCTAATCGATGGTATAGACGGCCTTACCCCCCAGAGTCGGTATAACCAACGGGAACACAAGATCAGCTATAACGTCGACTTGAGGAGGTTTCCAGGTGTCCGAGAGGTGTCAGCGGTCCTCAGATCCAACAACCTCCGAGCCCACCTCGTCTATTCGCATCAAAAATTCTTGGATATCCTGCCTGTTAGGGCGTCCAAAGGTAGCGCTATCAGGTACCTGAGCTACAAATGGGGCATTCCACTTAATCGAATGCTCGCTGCGGGCAATTCGGGAAACGACGAGGAGATGCTCGGCGGGGTGACACTCGGCGTCGTCGTCGGCAATCATAGCGTAGAGATAGAACATCTAAAAGGTCGACCCAAGGTCTACTTCGCCCATCAAACATTCGCCAACGGAATCCTCGAGGGTATTGAGCACTTTGGCTTCGACGATCTTTAGGCGTTCCATTAACCCGTCCTTTAATCCCTCATCCCGGAAGAACCTATCAACGGCGAATTCGCCACGCCGAAGTCACCTAAAACCCGTCGGACCTCAGCTAAACCGACAGGGAGCGATATAGCTAAATGCTTGTTACCTGCGGCCTTGGATCACAAGGAGACCTTGTTGGACAAAGATCCAAGTCCGGCTATCTCCTCAAAAGAGGCTCCCCATAAAACCTACCGCAGTCAAAACGGACCCACAGATTGCAGATGGTTACACGACAATGCCACCGGAGAATAAGTCCCACGAAAAAG
>JAKCBW010000009.1 GCA_021842145.1 Actinomycetes bacterium | reverse complement strand
TTCTGCGGATGATCACTTGGTCTGAGGTATTGCCTGGAAAGGTCCAACAGCGAACCGGCACCCCTTCGGTGGTGACCGCCATGCCGATAACTACCTGAGGTAGGTCAGGTCTGTGGTCTTTGCTGTGTTTGTTGAACCGACGGGTGGCGGCTTCGGATGGTCCAGAAGCTTCGGAATCGGTCTTCTCATTCGCATCATTTACCGAATCGAGATCTACTTCATCTTCAGCTTCACTATCCGCCACGTCACATTCGAAGTAGGTAGATGATGTGTCGACGAAGATAATGTCACAGGAGAGGTTCAAGAGATTGGCTGTGGTAGAGAAGATTCCTTCAGCGATCTCGGGCAAAGCAGCTAGAAGAAAGTCCATCGCACCATAGGCAGCCTGATCATCGAAGTCTGGACAATCTATGAGAGCAACACGCTCTTTTGCCCACCTGACCGCTGCCAACTTCGATGCCGGTTCCAAACAACGCTGGGCGACGAGTGCGAAGCAGATCCGCTCCACCACATCAGCGTCGATGCGTCGACCTTTGGCGCAAGATATAAGTGCATCTGAGATTCCCAACCGTTCCCAGATCTGATCAAGTACGAAAGCTCCACCTAGTCGGCGGGAGTCGACGATCTCAATATCGGAGGCACGAAGTGATGATTCCTCAGTTGGCTGATCGAGAACTCTACTGATCGAAGAGACGAGTCGCCTTAGTGCCTCTTTGTCGACTTTGTCTTTGCGACCGAAGTTATGGATGACCCGTGCCATAGGCACGCCAGTTTTTGGGTGGCGTTCGTTATGGGCCAACTGCAGATAGCTGACCTTCGAACCATCTTTGTTTCGACGACTGGATTCACGTAAGTACACACCTACATTATAGCCCCCTTCCACAGCTCAGGCTGTCAGGCGTGTGCCTACGCTTTTCAGCATTTTTGAGAACTCAAACCGCTCTGACCAGGGATTATGTCATGGCGGACCCCTAAAAATGCCAATTATCTCAGTAATGCCGGCCAGGGTCTGGATACCATAGTCAGTGGGTAACGCGATAACCTCGGTTAGCCAGGGCATGGAAAACTTTGTATGCCGCGGTTACGCTACTGGCGGGTGCATTTCAGCATTCTCGTTGGCGTATCATCCGGTCGCCCATTGGGCGGGGTCCGTCTCACTTTCAAAACTTACCGCCTAGGTCAGAAACTGATTCGGAGTCCACCGACAGAGCAACTCGACAAAAAACAGCCACTTCCGTTCGAACCTTTTGAACCACTCGTCTACGAGGCCTAGTAGATGAGAAGATGACCCATTCATATCCTTATAGTAACCATCGTCGTAAACCGAACCACGGACCTGAAGATAGACCTTTTCCACAACTGATTAATCCGGCATAGAAGTATGCTTAAGTTAACAAGACAAAGGAGTTGCCATGCTCGTGCTTGACGTGGTACTTGTGATTGCGACGGTAGCCATCATAGCCGCCGGTTTGCACCTTGGTCCGCATGGCTCCATCGTCGCAGGGGTCATCGGTACCCTGCTTGCACTGAGCAGCATTGCCCTAGCAGCCTCGGTTAGCCAGCGAAATGTTCCAACGCTATTGTGGATCCTTATCGGATTTGCACTATTGGCTTCAGTAGCGGCATGGGTTGCTGGTATTTACTTGGTTAGGCGCACCAAATCGATGCCCTCGATGAGCAATAGATTAGCTAGAATCTACGACTCTCAAGGCACAGTTACGGCTGACATCGATCCAATCGGCACTGTCCTGATCGCCGGTGAGTCTTGGTCCGCTGAGTCGCAAGCTGGCCGGATCCCACTCGGATCGAAGGTCTTTGTTACAGACATAGTAGGCCTCCGTCTCAAGGTAATACCTGAAGCGACCAATGTTACCGAAACGAAAAGCCCGAAGGAGCTGTAACTGTGAGCGAAATTGTACTTGGGGCTGCCATAGTTATACTTGCTGGTCTGGTAACGGCCTTGAGCAAGTCGCTGCGCGTGGTGCGAGAATATCAGAGAATCGTCCTTTTCCGCCTTGGGCGTGCATCTGGAGTAAAGGGTCCAGGCCTGACCCTGGTTAATCCAATTACCGACCGGATAAGCTGGGTAGACCTGCGAGAACAGTTCTTCGAGATTCCACACCAGACTGCCATCACGAAGGATAATGCCTCAATATCAATCGACTTCATAATGTTCTACAAGGTCTTTGATCCGGTGATGTCAATAGTTCAAGTCTCCAACTTCTCGGGTGCTGCACTCAACATCGCCGCAACCACCCTCCGGAGCGTCGTAGGAGACATGTCGTTGGATGATGTGCTTTCAAAACGGGAAGACATGAACGCTGCCTTGAGGGTACGACTTGATGAAGTCACTGAAAGGTGGGGGGTCAAGGTAACCAACGTCGAAGTTAGGGAGATAAATCCTCCACCAGGAGTGCTCGAAGCGATGACGAGACAAATGTCTGCAGAACGTACGAGGCGGGCAGTTGTCACGGAATCAGAAGGGCAAAAACAAGCAGCCATCACCGTTGCTGAAGGACAAAAACAGGCCGTTGTCCTCCAAGCAGAAGCACAAAAGCAGTCGGTGATTCTGGCGGCTGAAGGCGAGAGAACCGCAGCCCTCTCCAAAGCTCAAGGACTCGCATCCGCCCTTGACACCATCAGCGCATCGGCACAATCTGCAGACCAGGCAACGATGCTCTTGCAGTACCTCGATGCCCTCAAGCAGCTAGCAAATTCTCCGTCAACGAAAATCATCTTGCCACTTGAATTGACGGGACTAATTTCTGGCGTAAAAGAATTTGCCGACAAGGTCTATGGTGCAACGGCTAAAAGTAACCAGACCATAGATACTAGTTCAACCGCCGGAAAGGCAACGAAGGATATCTGAGCGGGTCACGACACCCACAACCCTCTTATTTTCTACTACAGGCAGCATTGATAGGCCCATTTCATGCAGCTTGGTCGCCGCGTCTTCTAGGGTGTCTCCCCTCGACAAGACCTCTACGTCCGTGGACATCGCCCCCCCAACAGTACTCGACGCTGCCTTCTTCAGCTCATGGTTAAACTTGAGTATTGAGGGCGGCCAGGCCGTCATCTCGCCGAGGATTGAGATCATGGTTGGAATATGCAGCCTTGAATTGCCCGCTAGCAGGTCGTCTTCGGTTAGTACACCAAGAAGAACACCTTCAGAATCAACGACCGGAGCCCCTTTAATGTGCCTTTCCATCAGTGTCTTTACAGCACTCTGCAGCTCCTGCTCCGGGGTGAGGCTAACTACCTCCTTAGTCATGAACTCACCCACCAAGACACTCCGCTTAGAAGCCTCCACAGCTTCCTTTTCATCCGCCATGGCGACCTCCAGTTGCTTTCCGTTTTTATCCTAGGCATTATCCAATGAGCATCGTACGCTCATAGTGGGTAGCAGCAAATGATAGTTAGGCCGTCTGCGACATCCTCGAGCCGGCCGAAATTTGCGCCTTCATGACCCTCTCATTCATCGGGCCAATTCGAACAACTCTTCCTCCGCTGGCCCTTGCATATTGCTTTTGCGGACACCGGGGGCTCGCAAGCCAACTAAAGCATTTTCGCTTAGCTTTTAGACTCCAAGTCGCATTTGAACCATCACCGAGGTGGCCAACATTTCGGCCTGAACTAAATGCACTTTTGAAGGGTGACCCCACTGCCGACTCGGTTGGTTGTAAGCTTCGCAACAATCGATGATCAATCGTTCAAGAGAGGTTTTAGATGGACTTCGAACTCAGCCCAAAAGCCAAGGAACTACAACAGAAGCTCCGGAATTTCATGGATGAGTACGTCTACCCGGCTGAAGACGTTTACACAGAGCAAATGGCCAAGGCAGGTGACCCACACTTTCACCCACCAATTCTTGAGGACTTAAAGGCCCAGGCGAAGACCCTAGGACTGTGGAACCTCTTTCTACCCCATAAGACGGAATGGACGGAGGGACTATCGAATCTGGACTACGCACCATTGGCCGAGATAACCGGGATGAGCCACCTCGCACCTGAGGCTCTCAATTGCTCTGCCCCCGACACCGGCAACATGGAGATTCTGACCATGTTTGGCACCGATGAACAAAAGGAGCGCTGGCTAAGACCACTTTTGATGGGAGAGATCCGCTCCTGCTTTTCTATGACCGAACCCGCCGTTGCGTCTTCGGATGCATCAAATATCGAATGCTCAATCAGCAGAGACGGTGATTACTACGTAATCAACGGCCGAAAGTGGTGGTCATCTGGAGCAGGTTCACCGTTATGTAAGGTCGCTATCGTTATGGGCAAGACCGACCCGGATGCATCCCCATACCTGCAGCAGTCGATGATACTCGTGCCACTGGACACACCTGGCGTCAAGATACTACGTGATCTCAAGGTATTTGGTTACTCAAGCCGTGAGGGACACGGCGAAATCGAGTACGACAATGTCAGGGTGCCAGCATCAAATCTGTTAGGTACCCAAGGAAGCGGATTTGCAATAGCCCAGTCGCGGCTTGGTCCTGGAAGAATCCACCATTGCATGCGTTCAATTGGGGCGGCAGAGAAGGCCCTTGAACTAATGTGCAAGCGGGTAACGAAAAGGGTTGCGTTTAATAAAACCCTTGCCGAACAGGGAGTTGTTCAAACGTGGATAGCCGACTCTCGAATCGAAATCGATCAAGCACGGCTGCTCACTTTTTATGCAGCTTGGTTGATGGACACCGTCGGGAACAAAGGCGCACGTACCGAGATTGCGGCGATAAAAGTAGTGGCTCCAAACGTCGCCCTCAGGGTAATCGATAGAGCCATTCAGGCATTCGGCGGAGCCGGAGTTTCCGAAGATACACCACTAGCCCAGATGTATGCAGGTCAACGGACCCTACGCCTCGCCGATGGACCGGACGAAGTGCATCGGATGACCATAGCCAGGAGAGAGATTCGAAAGTACCTCGACTAGTGGAAGTCGGAATCGATTCAGACCGCCAAAGTGGGACCAAAGGAGCATTGCAACAGTGATCGAAAAGAAGGGCCTAGTCGGCACGATTCAACCATTTTCCATGGAGGGGCTAAATCGTGGACCCGACGGAATCATTAGGTATGCCGAGACAGATGCGACACTAATTTCGATGTTGGACCGGGCCAGGAAAAGCTGGCCCAATTCTGAGGCCCTGGTGGAACTGGGAGGCGAAAGGCTTAGTTATGCCCAACTCTGGGAAAGGTCCACAACCGTTGCTGGTGGACTCAAAGGTGTAGGGGTCGGGGTCGGCGATAGAGTTGGTCTCGATCTTCCAAACGGTGTCAACTGGGTAGTTGCCTTCTTTGGAACGTTGCTCGCCGGTGGGGTAATAGTCCCTATCAACACCAGACTGACCAAAACGGAAAAGGAATATCTGATCAACGACTCGGGTGCAAAGTTTCTCTTTACGCCGGACCAACAACTTCCCAACGGGAGTCCGTTCGTACATGAAAATTCTTCGGCACGAGATCTTGCGGCGATCTTTTACACCTCGGGCACGACGGGTCATCCAAAAGGCGCAATGACCTCGCATGAGAACTTTACTTCTAACATAGAAACCGCAGTTAGGGTCGCACACCTTGAGCCGGAAAACCTTAGATCGCTGGTATCGGTACCGCTATTTCACGTAACTGGATGCAATAGCCAGCTACTGCCCACACTCTCTATCGGCGGGACTGTCGTCATGCTTCCATCCTTCGACGTAGCTAGATTCATATCTTCAATAGCCGAAGAGAAAATCACAGTTCTCACTTCAGTACCTGCGATTTACTGGCTAGCTATAAACCAGCCTCAGTTTCTTGAATTGGATACCTCGAGGGTGGCCCGAGTACTTTATGGCGGTGCACCGACTCCACCAGATCTGGTCAAAAGGATCGTAGCAGCCTTTGAAAATGCTGAGGTGGGAAATGGTTTTGGACTCTCTGAGACAGCGTCTATTTCCACCTACCTACCGCACGCCTACGCTGCAACGAGGCCCGAGACTGTAGGATTTGCCGCTCCGCCAGTCGAGCTTGACCTAGGTGATCTCGACGAGCAGAGTGGGGTCGGTGAACTACTCATTAAGGGACCTAACGTAGTCTCGGGGTACTGGAACAAGCCCGAAGCTACTAGTTCTACCTTTGTGGACGGTTGGCTCCACAGCGGAGATATGGCCAAGATTGACCAGGACGGTTTCTGCCAGATCGTCGACAGAAAGAAGGATATGATCAACCGGGGCGGCGAAAACGTCTACTGCGTCGAAGTAGAAAACGTACTGGTCGAGTATCCTGGCATCTTCGAGGTTGCTATTGTCGGCGTCCCAGACCAGATGATGGGTGAAAAAGTGGGTGCCGTCGTGGTGCCGATGCCCGGGACCAGCCTGGATACTAAGGCACTCCTAGAGTTCGCCTCGGCAAAGCTCGCTCCTTTCAAAATACCTCAATTCCTGAGAATCCAGAACGAACCACTGCCCAGGAACCCTGGTGGGAAAGTGCTCAAACCAATTCTGCGTTCGGGGATTGATTGGGGCAAACCGGTCAAATAGTCATAGCTTTATGGAAATTGCTCAAAAGGGGGGCTTTTAGGAAATGAAACAGGTTGAGACTATAAAGGGGCCGATTTCGATCGACTCGCTGGGACAAACGCTCATGCACGAGCACGTCTTTGTGCTTACACCTGACATTCAACAGAATTACGAAACAGAATTCGGCGACGAGCAGACCCGCATAGACCAGGCAGTCGACCGACTCGACGCACTCTACAAAGCGGGAATATCTACCATCGTCGATCTTACCGTCGTTGGATTAGGTCGCTTCATACCGAGGATCCAGAAGATAGCCGATCGAACAAAGATCAACATAATAACGGCTACTGGCCTATATACCTATAACGATCCACCGCTGTTCTTCCACTTTCGAGGGCCAAATCGCCTCCTCGGTGGAGAAGAGAAGATGATCGATATGTTTATCCGGGATATCGAAGTGGGCATCGACGATACTGGAGTAAAGGCCGCCATCCTCAAGTGCGCGACAGACGAGCCAGGGGTGACGCCTGGTGTCGAGAGGGTGCTAAGGGCAGTCGCTAAGGCGCAGTTAGCAACTGACGTGCCAATCTCTACCCATACCTTTGCTCATGGAGAGGTCGGTCTGGCACAGCAGAAGATCTTCGCTGAAGAGGGCGTCGACCTTACCAAAGTAATCATCGGTCACTCCGGGGACACCACAGATCTTGATTATCTCAGGAAGTTAATCGACGCGGGATCCTACATCGGCATGGATAGGTTTGGTATCGACATCCTTCTCCCATTCGAGCAGCGAGTAGACACCGTAGCTAAAATGTGCGAACTCGGATATGCCGAGAAGATGGTCCTTTCGCACGATTATGCCTGCCACAATGACTGGCTCGACGACGCGGTGGTGGAAAATGTCACTCCGAACTGGCACTACCTCCACATCGTCAACGATGTTATCCCGGCCCTAAAAACACGGGGCGTATCCGATTCAGATATCAAAACGATGATGATCGACAATCCAAGAAGGATCTTTTCTGCTTAGCAAAACAGTGAAACCAAGGTGACTCCCCAAGGCATTCACTTCTTCTAGATGCCGTTGGATACTGCTATCCCCTAAGTGAGTTCTGCTCAAAAGCGACTTGGCGTAACCTACACTATCCAATAACGCCCGCTTATGGGTGCTAGATCACGCTGCTACCCCAAAGGAGACCGAGACTTGGCTGCGTTGGCCGATCCGTCCAGTGGTTCCCGACAATGGGAGGAGCCAGGCGCCTTTGAGGTCGCACCTGGCGTATACCGAATACCGCTACCCCTACCAGGAGACTCACTAAGGGCGGTCAACGTATACCTCTTATTGGACGATAAAAACGCAGTTTTGATAGATGCAGGGATGTATATTCCACTTGCCCGCAAACAACTGGAAGAGTCACTAAAACTCCTTGGTGTTGGAATGGGAGATATTTCAGATTTTCTTATCACTCACCTCCATCGGGACCACTACACCCAAGCGGTCGCTCTTCGCGACGATTTCGGCGGACGAATAAGCCTTGGCGCCCTGGAAAGGTCGTCAATGGAAATTATAGGTCAAAGGGCTTCCTCCGAAAATTCAGGGATGACCGCAGAGCGATACTCCCGGCTAGTTGAGTGTGATGCAAAGTACCTGATAGACCTTTTGCGAGAACTCGAAGGTGATGACGCGGAGTTTGCTGCGCTCTACAAAATGCCCGACCTTTGGTTAGACGATGGCAGGGAAATTGAGTTAGCGAATCGTACGCTCAGTGTCATTGCCACACCTGGTCACACCCAAGGGCACGTGGTCTTTCGTGACTCAAATGCAAAACTGCTTTTTGCGGGTGACCACGTTCTTCCGCACATAACACCTTCCATCGGACTTGAGCCTGCTAATGCCCCATTGCCATTGGGAGACTTTCTCACTTCACTAAAGAAGATTCGTTTGCTCGACGACAGTAGGCTCTTCCCCGCCCATGGCCCCATTGTCGATTCGACACACCGTCGAATAGATGAACTACTGCTCCATCATGACCAGAGACTTGCCCAGGCATCGAAGCTCCTCTCGATGGGACGTACGACAGCTCACGAAGTCGCCCTTGAGCTCACATGGACAAAGCGTCAAACTAAATTCGACACACTGGATCCATTCAACAAAATGCTTGCGGTCACCGAAACGATGTTCCATCTTGACCTTTTAGTTCACTACCATATGGCCAAAATGTCGACCGAGAATGGAGTAAGGCACTACGAGCTGTGCTAATGACCGTCGAATAGTCACGGCCCTGGGGATGCCGAATCGAACTTGCCACATTTACAACTCCGTCTAGTATCGGACCAGTGGAGGTAGAATGACCTACAGGGCCAAGCTGGACCAGCAAGAGGATAGCAGGGGAAATTTGTCAGGGGTTTCAAATGAAACCGGAAGAATCAAGAAGAATCTCCCCTTGGCGCTCCTCGTTGGCATGCGACCAAAGCAGTGGCTGAAGAACTTAATAGTTTTAGCCGCGCCACTCGCGGCCGCAAAGCTTACCGACCCTAAGGTCTTGGTCCCTTCCTTAGTAGCGGTGCTCTCCTTCATCCTCGCTTCATCTGGGATATACCTTCTCAACGACCTGAAGGACGTCGAAGCGGATCGGATGCACCCCAAAAAACGTCACCGAGCCATCGCGTCCGGAGACTTACCTAAGGGCGTTGCATACCCTTCGGCGGTGGTACTCCTTGCTCTGTCGCTAGCCGTGTCGACCATTCCGGGTTGGTACCAGCTTGTAGTTGTAATGGCCTGTTACATCGCACTTAATATCGCATACGTTTATTGGACAAAGACCGAGCCGATGCTGGACATGATGTCGGTCGCCTCAGGTTTCCTACTAAGAGCGATTGCCGGAGGGGCTGCGTCCCATATTCCTTTGTCCAATTGGTTTCTTATCGTGGCCTCCTTCGGATCGCTTCTAATGGTCACTGGCAAGAGGAGTTCGGAAATCCGTCTGCTTGGAACTGACGCCGGTCAGCATCGAAGCGCCTTGACCTCCTACTCTGCAAACTACCTATATTTTATTGCCGCAGTAGCCGCCGGAATCACCATCACCGCTTACTGCCTATGGGCGTTTGAGAGGTCAGGACTAGCCCCTCACAAGGCGATCCTCTATGAAATATCGATTGCGCCTTTTGTCCTTGGGATTTTCCGATACGCCCTCCTCATTGATAAGGGAGAGGCCGGAGCACCCGAAGATCTAGTTCTTTCCGACAATATACTCAGGGTTATTGGCGTCATTTGGATCGCCTTACTGGCTCTTAGTGTCTATATCTAAAAGAAGTCCTCATCTAAAAGAAGTCATCCTCATCTCAGCCCTCCTTGGAGAAGCTCTACTAAATCGGCGGTAGAAGAAATGCCACAACTAGCGAATACACAGCTCTTCGGAGGCTGGGGCAGGTCCCCTTCCAGCGCATCTGCCCTCCTACCAACGGACAAAGATCCGGCTGCAAAATTGGATGCGCTCGCTGAATTCGTAGCGTCGGCACCAGATGGAACCAGGCTGCTCGCCAGGGGGATGGGAAGAAGCTACGGTGATGCCGCCAATTGTGCCGGCGGGTACGTAAGTACCCATTACGACTTTCGTGACGTCTTTGAATTCAATCCGATGAGGGAGGAACTTAGAGCTTCGTCGGGCTTTTCATTGGATGAGATTATGCGGCGGCTGATCCCAGAAGGTTACTTTGTCTACGTCACACCTGGAACTCGATACGTGACCTTAGGCGGGGCGATCGCCGCGGACATCCACGGAAAAAATCATCACAAAGATGGATCCTTCATAAGCCATGTTGAGAGTTTCGAACTAATCACACCTTCCTCGAGGATCGAAGTCACCAGGTCCGATCCCTTGTTCTGGGCAACCGCAGGCGGCATGGGAATGACAGGGATAATCACCGCCGCGACCATTCGGCTTAAAAAGGTTCAGACTTCCTACATCAAGGTGACCACACAAAAGTCCCCCAATGTCTCGGAAACTATTGAGATGATGCAGAGACTGGATGACTCATTTACCTACTCGGTAGCGTGGATGGACTCCCTGGCAAGCGGAAACTCTTTGGGTCGCTCGGTGATCACCTGGGGAGAACATGCAAGCGTGGCCGACCTAGAGCCTAAGCTTGCGGACAATCCATTGAGCTACGGCCCAAGTGTAAAACTAAAAGCGCCTGACATCGCACCTAGCTGGCTACTCAATATGGCTTCAATAAGAGCTTTCAACGAGGCCTGGTATCGAAAAGCCCCAAAAAATCGGGTCTCGATAGAATCGATCCCAGCCTATTTTCATCCGCTCGACGCAGTTTCCGATTGGAATCGCCTATATGGTAGGACCGGATTTCTGCAATATCAATTCCAAGTACCGCTCGGGCAAGAGGACACCCTCATCTCGATCATCCACAGATTCTCAAGAAATAGAACCCCATCGTTTTTATCTGTACTCAAAAGGTTTGGACCGAGCTCATCGGGTCACCTTTCGTTTCCGCAGCCGGGTTGGACCCTGGCCCTCGATATACCCATCCGCACCAGTGGTCTCTCTGAACTTCTAGACGGAATAGATTTTCAGGTAGCCGAAGCTGGCGGAAGGGTCTACTTCGCTAAGGACTCAAGGCTCATTCCGGAGTTGGTTCCTAAAATGTATCCACGTCTCGACGAGTGGAGGGATGTAGTTGAAAAAAGCGACCCGAAAGGCATTTTTCTATCAGACCTTGGAAGAAGACTCTCCTTACGCAGTGGTGAGGTAAAAAAGGCTAGTCTCGTTGAGACGTTGGGTGCAGCAATTGGAAAGGGACCAAACCTGTGATAGACGCTCTTGGCCAGCCACAATGTGTTCTAATCATTGGTGGCGGCTCCGACATCGCATCTGCCCTGGTCGATAAGTGGGTAGACATGCGTTGCCAGCGAGTAATCCTCGCTGGTAGAAGCTTCTCCGTAATGGAGCAGGTTCAATCTCAGTTACAGTCTCACTCTTCTGCCAAGGTGGAGATCGTATACCTGGATATGGCCGACCACGAGTCCCTGGCACCACTAACCGCAGAGGTTTTTGAGAGGTTTCCAGAGATAGATATGGCGGTACTGGCCGCAGGCCAACTTGGCGATCAGGCAAGTGATGAGACAGATCCAAAGCGTATCGAGCAGATGTTCGATGTCAATGCAACCGGCCCGGCGATCTTCCTCACTGCATGTGCATCGGAGTTTAAAAAGAAGGGTGCCGGCACCATCGTAGTTCTCTCGTCCGTTGCAGGTGAGAAGGTTAGAAGGTCGAACTACGTCTACGGGGCATCGAAGGCAGCTACCGATTCATTTAGTCTCGCGATGTCAGAAGCACTTAGGGGCACCGGAGTAAATGTTCTCGTCGTAAGGCCAGGATTTGTCTCCACTAAAATGACCCAGCACCTAGCCAAAGCACCACTTGCCACAACCAAGGAAAAGGTGGCTGCCGACATTATTGATGCGCTAGCGAAAAAGAGGACCTTGATATGGTCACCAAAGGAAATGCGCTGGGTAATGCTTGTATACAAGCACATTCCTAGGGCGATCGCCAGAAAGATACCTTTCTGATCGTCGGCTTCAACCTCTTCTTCGGCAACTTTCTAATTGGTGCTACCCCACCGAGGTAATGCCTGCGGTTGATGAAGGTGGGTTAGAAATTGTTGTTAGGTCGCCCATCGCCTTTGCATCTCCGAATGGATATACCTTCCCGTTGTAGGTTAGGACGTAATACCCATTGTTATCCGGGGAGGGTGCTAGCGAAGTCGCCGTTGTTGCGATATTTAGGCCCGGTAGCGAGCCGTAATAGGTCGCATCGCCGAAATCAAATACCCCGCCGTCGGCGGCGATCAGCCGATAACCGTATCCGTCTCCCGAGGCCACCATGCCAATTATCGGCTTGTTGAGCACCATGTTGCCGGTCGATCCGTAGAATTTGGCATCGCCGAATGAGAAGACTCCACCGTCAGATGCGACGAGCCAATAGCCCTTGCCATCGGGAGTAGCCGCCATACCGACAATCGGCTTGTTGAGCACCATGTTGCCGGTCGATCCGTAGAATTTGGCATCGCCGAATGAGAAGACTCCACCGTCAGATGCGACGAGCCAATAGCCCTTGCCATCGGGAGTAGCCGCCATACCGACAATCGGCTTGTTGAGGCGAATGGAGGCCGTTGAACCAAGGTTAGCTGCGTCTCCGAATGCGTAGACGTCTCCGTATCCGTCAATAAGCCAATATCCCTTGCCGTCGGGAGTTGAATGCAACGAAGTTATAGGAGATCGCAGTGCGGCAGACGAGACCGAGCCATAATTTACCGCAGAACCGAATGCGTAGACGCCACCTTGTGGTGAAGTTATCCAGTAACCTGGCGGAGGAGGTGGCTGAGTGGTGGTCGTCGTGGATGAGTTCAGTCCGGTACCCTGCAACGAAATGGGACCGGTAATTTCGAACCAGTCGGAATTTAGTCCTAGATAGCTAGCAAACTGAGCTCCGGATACCGATACAGACCCCGTCGAACCACTCACGGTCATCTGCTCTACCCGCCCACCCATGTCTCCGAGGCCATTTCTTGAGACCACATTAATTCCGGTCAGTGTTCCGATTTGAGGAAAAGCGGCCTGGATCGAGGATTCGGATACCTGGGTCGTCCAGTTGTGGTTTGGATTGCACGCCCCCGGAATACAGATCCCGTCGTAGGTATCTACAACCCCTGGAAAGGCTCCATTTTCCGTATACCCTCCGGTTGAAGATGAATATTGGGTCTCGACTACCGTCGATCCATTCACAACGACTTGGCCCGCGGTCAGGGTTACCGCTTGATCGGCTATCGCATAGAGTTGATACAACGGTGAGCTTGGGTTGTGCATCCCGAGGTAGACCTGACAGTAGGTACTGTCACAGATGTCTGCGTACCCGAACCTATTCAAGGTGCTCACGGCGTAGGACCTGACCATAACCGCCTGGGCTTCCAAAGCTTGAAATCCCCACGGTTGCCCCTGGGGCCCCGTAGCGCCTAGTTGTCCCCACGATGCCGGCATTTCAGAGGCAACAACCCCCTTGGCGTAACTCTCCAGTGGTAACACGTTTACTAATCGCTGGCTACCAGCGACATCCGCCGCCTGAACTAGACCGCGCACGACTTCGGTTCCAGACGAGAGGCAAAGATTCAGCGCCTCCGAGTAGGTTTCCTGATCTATAGCGCTAGCCGAGCCACCAACCGAAGGCGTTATCGTAGCCTGGGATTCGGGAACGTTGGCGATCTGCACCAACGGTGCCTGGACCCCACAAGCAGCCGGGGCGGTGGACTGAAGTATATTCCAGGTGCTCCCGACGATGTCCATCTGCACCATATAGCCAGCGGGCACCGCATGCCCCGCTACGGAATAAGGCGCGGCCGACGACACCGTTATATTTGATCCATCGTTGCCGGTGATTACAACCCTTATCATCTGGTCCGATGTGGTGCCAATCGTCGTACCGGAGAAATAGTGTGCCAGGATCTGCTGGTAGGTTTGTTGGCCCTCTACTGCGTATCCAAGGGCCCCATACTGTCCCGCCCCGTATCCATGCCCCCAACCATGCCCGGTAAAGGTGAGGTAAGTGTCAGCACTGGCTGCTGAATTGCCAGAGATCAATACCCAGCCGAAGGTGGTCATTATCGCAGCCAATAGGCCAAAAAGAACTCCTAGTCCACCCCTTTTTCCCCTACGGATTCGATGGTTAGGCGTCCTCAGAAATGATGGCCTCACTTGAAACTCCGTTCGCTAGCCAGTTGAGCAGCGAGTGCCGAAAATTAAGCTTCTCGGCCGCTTAGCACTTCCGAGGATTCTCCCCGGCAAATGGTTCTATCGGTACCTTAAGGCATGATCTTAAATCACAAGCAGCTGTGTAATTTCAATTAGCTCAAGCCATGATATTCCCTAATAACATAGCAAGAATTATCGCAGGTCGCCGCCTTAGAAAAATTAACCCAGCGATAGTCCGTCGGCGACCCGCCATACCGACTACCCAACCGTCATTCCATCTAGGATTGTTGATCAGATGGCGACTCCTAGGAAGAAGTAGTGACAAAAGACTTCAAAGACCACCTGACCGAAGAGGACGGTAGTAAATCCCAGTCCTCAACAGAGATGGAATTAACAGATTTCGGATCCATTTCCTCGAGTGGTCATCCAGATACCTTTGTTGCCACACCATTACCGGCCGAAGAGGATGCAGACGGTTCGATGAGCCCATTCCAGGGCTCGATTCAAGCAAGGATAGCTCAAGAGGTCGAGCGCAAGAGGAAAGAGGGCGTATTCCCGCCTTCATTCGAGAGGCGACTCAGAGATAGCTTCGAGAGGTTAGTTCCACAAGGTGGCGGGACATCGAGAGAGGACTTTCGGTCACTCTTTCGCTCGACCGATAGGGCCGCCTTTATGGACATTGACGTCCCAATTGCATCCAATAGACCAGGGGTTTCAAAGCTAAAAAAGATTATTCGGTCGCTAACGGCATGGTATCTGAACTACCTCCTCCAGCAGATAACCAACTTTAGCGCTAACCTGATGCAGCTACTCGCTGCGATGGATCTCCGGATCAAGACCCTTGAAAATCGGATATCACCCCAAGGGGCGGAAGTCGGAAGATCAATTGCCATCCCGATTAGCGAGAAGGCCTCTGTTTACGTTTCCGGGGTATTGAGCAACTTACCAGGGCGTTCGATTGTCACGGGTTGCTGTTCGTCAAATGTGTTATCCGAACTATTTACCGCTGGAGCCGACGTCTACGGTATCGACACCGACGAGACGCTCCTGGATCAGCTCCAACAAAGAGGTTTGGATGTCCGGCTCGCTTCCACCTTAGAAGAACTCGAAAATGTAAGACCCGCAACATTAAATTGCGTAGTGCTGCAAGGTGACTATGAACTCGAATCGATTAGCAAAATTCGGAGGATAATCGATTCTGCCGCATCTGCGGTAGGGGTTGGCGGAAAGATTGTGCTAATTACTCATCGTCCCGAACTGAAACTTGAAGATAGACAGTCCAAGATTGCGATCGATCTTGCGCCAGGACACCTCATGCACCGAGAGACCTGGGAAGAACTACTCGGCATGGTGACTCCCAAACTTTCTTTGGAAGTTAATGAAGGCAATAATGCCTTCTCAGAACGCATTATCATCGCTAATAAGTTAAGTAATTAACCGGGACTCAATCGAAAGCCCATGGAAATTCATCAGTTTGTACCCTCATTCGCTCCAATGGACGCCATCGGAGCTCATGCGCTATCTTTGAGGGATCTCCTTAGGGAGCGAGGCGTGACCTCAGAGATCTTTGCAGACGAGATCAAGCCGGGTCTTGAATCACAAGCTAAAGCGTATTCAAAGTTCCATCGCATGCCCAGTAAAAGCCGATGGCTCATTTACCAGGGTTCGACCTTGTCGCCGATGGCGCACAAATTATCCGAACGCAAAGAGCCACTGATCATTAATTACCACAACATAACACCGCCATCATTAGTTCACGGTTGGGATTTTGGTGCTTCGATGGCCACGTCTGTAGCACTTGACCAGATGGGGAGGCTTTCCGCGGTAGCCCTTGGATCTATCGCAGTTTCGCGCTTCAACGCCCGCAGTCTGCTTGAACTCGGATTCAAAAAACCCGTCGTCGCCTCGCCGCTGATCCCGCATCAAAACGTAAATAGGAGGCTAGACAAGGACACCCCGAACGGTGCGACCTGGTTATTTGTCGGAAGGATCTTTCCCAACAAAGCACAACACGACCTGATAGCTGCATTGGCGGCATACAGGAAGACATTTGACAAAGATGCTCGGTTAATCCTCGTGGGAAAGCGAACCTCCGAGAGCTACTGTCAAGCTCTCGAAACCTATGCCGATACCCTGATGGTCGGCGACTCAGTGTCGTTCGTCGGAGCGGTAACCGACGAAGAACTCGCAGGCTACTATTACGACGCCGACCTGTTCGTGTCGGCATCCGATCACGAAGGTTTCTGCTTTCCAATCATCGAGGCCATGCGGTACCGTCTGCCGGTACTTGCCTACGCCTCCAGTGCAATTCCTGAGACCGTTGGAGATGGTGGCATACTGCTCAAGGAGAAGTCACCATTTCAGTTCGCCGCCGCCGCATGGATCTTGCTGAATGACCCGCAGGTTCGTGCAAAATGCAACCTTGGAGCGGACATACAGCTCGAAAAGTACAGCTTCCAATCGGCGAAGGTGCAGAATTTAGCCGCACTGGCCAGTTTCATACCCCCCCTGCAAAGGGAACTTTAGTTGGTTGCACTTCATCAGTTCGTACCGTCTCTTTTAAGTTCAGACGCAATCGGCTCTCACGTACTCGAAATAAAACGCACACTCGACGTTTTCGGGATACCAAATGAAATCTTTGTGAGCTCGAAAAGGGACGATCATGTGGGAATCGCTCACCCCTTCACGGAATATCCAAAAATGCGAAATGACGGTGATATCCTGCTTTACCATGTGGCGGGGGCGTCCAGCATGGCCGACTTCCTTTCATCACGCAAGGAAGCAATCTGGATTGATTATCACAACATCACCCCAGCAGCCTTTTTTGATGGTTGGGACAATCGAACAGCTGCCAACCAGCACCTTGGTCGCGTGCAGTTGGAAAGACTAGCGAGTATCGCCGAACTTGCTCTCGCTGATTCCCACTTCAACGAATCCGAACTGATCGATCTCGGCTTCTCCGCAACGGGAGTACTGCCATTTCTCTTTAACCCAGACAACTTCGAAGACTCAGAGATTGACCCGACGATCCTGCACGGTGAAACAGAGAGATGGATATTTGTAGGTCGTATCACCCCGAACAAAGCGCAGCACAATCTCATAAGATCCTTTGCCCTTTACAGGGAACTGTTCAACCCCAACAGCGAACTCTTCCTAATCGGCAAGCCGTCTACCCCTAGGTACTTCGATTCCCTTGCCAAAATGATCGACGAACTAGGCCTAGGCGATTGCGTTTTCCTTACAAAAGGCGTAAGCGACAAAGAATTATCCAGTTACTACCAAAGTGCAGATATATTCGTATCCCTCTCCGAGCATGAAGGTTTCTGTGTTCCGCTACTTGAGGCTATGCACTATCGGTTGCCAATCGTGGCATTGGCCTCTTCCGCAGTCCCGGAGACCTTAGCTGATGCGGGGGTTCTAATAGAGAGATCAGACCCGCTTAGTGTGGCGGTAGCGGCAAACCTCGTGCTCAGGGACCCGGCGCTCCTTGATGAGCTAGGCCAACGGGCAGAAGAAAGATTGACCCAACTCTCCCTCGAATACGCCAGAAATCACCTAGAGAAAATATTGTACAGCTATGGACTAGGGACCGAAAAACGGCATGAATCAGCAACTCGATAATCAAGGTACCGCTCCCGAGGGGGCCAGTCGACGCAAGATAAGTTTTGTCACCCCACGCTTCGGCTCTGACATAACTGGAGGCGCTGAATTTGCCGCCAGGATGATCGCTGAACGCCTCGCTAAGCGTGGCTACACCGTCGAGGCGCTAACCACCGTGGCTGGCGATATCGCAAGGTGGGAAGCAAGCTACGACGAGGGTGAAAAAATTGAAAATGGCGTAATCGTCAAGCGCTTTGCCGTTGACCAAGGTCGGTCGAAAGACTTTGCTGCATTCTCCAAGAAAATTGAGTTTTTCGCCAAGTCGGCAACTGCTGAAGAAGCAATGGAATACATTCGACTCCAAGGACCCGTATCTCACGGGCTTATTGATGCAATCTCCGACACCGACTCAGACTTTATAGCTTTTTACCCCTACCTTTATCACCCAGTCGTCCATGCCATGCCACAAGTGGTCTCCAGATCCGTCCTGCACCCTGCGGCCCATGATGAAGCAGCGCTCTATCTGCCTATATTTAATGAGATCTTCGAAAAGGCAGGAAGGCTGGTCTTCCACACATACGCCGAGGAAGAACTGGTCAAGTCAATTTTTCGAATTTCACAGGCTCGCCGCATAGTCCTTGGCCTCGGAATTGACCCAGCACCCCCAGCTATCAAACTAACCGGTCAGGAAGTGTTGGGGCTATCCCCGGCGGAGCCCTACATATGCGCACTTGGAAGGGTGGATACTCTCAAAGGCACCACCATGCTAGCTGACTTCGTTTCCACCTACCGGGAGCGCCATCAAAATAACGTCTCCTTGGCCCTCGTTGGTCCCGTTGCAATCGCCCCAGACGAGCAATCCTGGCTGAAAATCACCGGCCAAGTCTCTGAAGAGGAAAAATGGGCCATCCTCAGGGACTGCGCCTTGTTTGTCTCCCCTTCCTACTACGAATCTTTTTCGTTGGTCATTATGGAAGCTTGGAGCGTCGGAGTTCCGGTACTCGTAAATGGTCGCTGCGCTGCCACAACCGAGCACGTAATCCGGTCCAAAGCGGGGGCAGTGTTTCAGAACTATCCCGAATTCGAAGTAGCCCTCGAACTACTGCTCGACGCAGAGAAGATCAGAAATGAACTTGGTCAACGGGGAAAGATATACGTAGAAAAAAACTTTACCTGGGGTGTTGTCATCGACAGGTATATAAACTTCCTCTTCGGCTGATGGATATTCTTCCTACGGCTGAGGTGGGGGAAATGGCGGGCATCGGACGGTTCAGCTAACAATGAGCAGCGATGATGAGCCATACACCAAAAATGGAAACAGTCGTAAACTATACGACCAAGCATTAACTGAACATTATCCAGGACTTGCCGAACGACTTCCCTTTAGGGACATCACTACCCTAGGGGACCTGCCCAGGCGGGACCTCTCGGCCATCCAAAGAATCTGTGACCATGAAGCTAAATTTGCCGAGGTGATCTCGGTCATCATAGTTAGCGACCCTTGCGCCAATCCAAGCGACCAGCAGTGCGCATTGACCCTTAGGTCAGTATTCGGCCAATGTTATCGCGCGGTTGAACTTATCCTTCCAGATCAATTCGCCAATTTGGCTCCCCGAGACCGTGTGCCGATTGGTATCGACCTGGCAAGTTACCCAATGGACCCAAATTCAGCGATGAAGAGCTTTCAGACGGCTTCGTCATTAGCCAGGGCGGAAATAATCGTTCCACTTCGACTCGGTGACCGCCTCGCCGTTGACGCCCTTTACAGGCTCAAATGCGCAGAAATAGAAGATCCGTCGGCACCATTTTTTTATTCCGACATCGTGTCCGAAGACGAAAATCACCGCCTCCATTCGCCCCTGTGGCATGCCAACTGGGACTGGATTCTCATGGCACAGACCGACGCAACCAAAGGGATGCTCGGCCTTCGTCGTGGGGCCCTAAGTGCAATTCGGTCACAAGAATGGCTTTTCGAAATCGATTCAAAAGAAAAAGCCACAACCTACCGGGACTTATGCTGGTCTCTTGCTCTGAAACTGTCCACCGATACTTCCTACTCTGAACCTTGCCATATTGCCCACCTGAGCTACATCGAGACCACCGATGGAATTTCAACTAGAACAGATACCCTTCGACCTCGATCAATGCTGGATAAAACCGAGAAACAGTCCTCCGAGCAAGGACCTATGCATGAGATACTTCGGCAGTACATTTCGTCACTCGGCCTTGATCTTTCCATCGAAAAACACCCCGACTGCCAGCGATACACTTTGGTCTCTAGCTCCGAATTTAACCCCCGTATCTCAATAGTGATTCCTAACCGTGACGGCGCTGGACTTCTAGCAAATGCCCTGGATTCGATATTGAACACCAACTATCACAACCTTCAGATCATTATCGTCGACGACGCCTCCACGGATTCCGAAACCTACAAGTTGTACGATCTCCTGCTTTCAAAGCAGTCCCAGGTAAAAGTGGAAGTAATCGAGACCAATGAGTCAGCGTTCAACTATTCGCGCCTCATCAACCTAGGTAGAAAGCTGGTGGATGGCGAGTACATGGTGACAATGAATAACGACGTCGAACTGATATCGAGGGACACTTTGCACATGATCACCGGATTGGCAAGTCTCCCTAAAACCGGTGTTGTCGGAACTCGCCTTCTTTATGAGGATCTAACCATACAGCACGTCGGGGTTGCCTTAGGAATTAATCGCTTCTCTGGGCACTACATGAATGGAAAGCAGATGAGCGAAAGAGCCAGCGACGACATCGCCCGCAATGTTCACCGCGCCTCAGCCACCACTGGGGCGCTGCAAGTCTTCCGGACTGATGTGTTCGACGCTGTTGGAGGTTACGACGAGGAAAGATTCCCGGTCGCCTTTAATGATGTCGACTTTTGCCTCAGAGTCGGAGAGTTAGGGCTACAAGTACTGATCGATACCCGTCCGATAGTTTTCCATTACGAAGGTAAAACCCGCGGGAACGAGCACGGCAACCACTATCGGTTCAATAGTTGGGTTCGAGAGGAGGCTGCTTTCGCCCAAAGATGGGGCGGGAAACTTGTCTCTGATCCCTTCTACCCTCGTATCCGAGAAACCTTGCTGTCCTGGCAGTCAAATCAACAATCCTGAAGCCACATAAACACCTACCCATTAGTGCAAATGGTCAGCAACCCCGAATGTTTCGTGGTGTTTGAGCTAGAAAAAACTAGCTTCGGCCCGGTCAATGCTGAACCACGATAGGTCCGGGGCCCACAGAAACATTTCGAATGAGCAGACTTTCACCACGGCCAGAAAATAGCATCTAGCGCTAAAGCTACTTACTGTAGTCCCTGGTTGGCCGGTGGATTCTCACGAACCAGACTCCTGTAAAATTGATACCGGCATGTTAACCATCCCTGTACATTTAGTTGGATTCACAATCTTGAATGCCTGTTCAATCGGACGCCAGTCAATCCTCGCACCACCAGGAATTTGATACAGTGATGCGGCCACGGAAAACATCCCATCCAACAGTGGCATTGGACCGAGCTCTACTATAAATTCACCCTGGCCATAAAGGGAATAAGAGCCAAATCCTAAATCCTCGGAGGTAGCCGAAAAGACCAGCTCTCCCCGGACATCGGTGACCTCAACGCCCACGAGGACCTCCTGCAGGGAGGTGGACTCGTAGTGCAAGTCTAGGGACACGATGTCATTTGGCACCGCATAACCCCTCGATGGATCGGGGAGAAGCAAGGAGATCGATGTTATCAGGGCCGGTGGGCTCTGTGGCCTATTCGATGATCCAACCGACGAATCGTCACTTTGGTCGATCGCCTCTGCTGCGTTAGGATCATGGTTTAGGCCCGAGCCCTTCAACTGATAATCCCTCAAGATTCCGATAGCCTCAGCGGTCGGACCTCCACCGACAACCTTCGAGTGATCAAGTACGTAAGCGCGGTCACACACCGCCCTGACCAGATCGGCGGAGTGGGACACAAATACTATCGTTCGGCCCTCTTTCTGAAAAGAGTTGACCTTGTCGAGGCATTTCCTTTGGAAGTTCTCGTCCCCTACGGCTAGTACCTCATCAATCAGCAGGACATCAGGGTCCATATTTACAGCAACGGCGAACCCGAGCCTGGTGTACATGCCGGACGAATAGAACTTGACCTGATTTTCGATAAATCCACCCAGCTCGGAAAAGTCGACAATATCGTCAAAACGGCGATCCACCTCCCTCTTGGGCATCCCAAGGAGGGAGGCATTTAGATAAATATTGTCCCTACCAGATAACTCCGGATGGAATCCCGCCCCAAGCTCCAGCATCGCCGCAACCCGGCCGCGCACCCTAATCTCACCGCTACTTGGCAGTAAGATCCCGGCAATGCACTTGAGAAGCGTCGACTTTCCGGAACCATTATGCCCTATCAGTCCGAGGGTCTCACCCTCTTGAACCTCAATATTTATGTCCCGGAGTGCCCAGAACTCCTCGTAAGGTACCTTACCTAGGTGGATCACCCTCTCCTTTAGAGAGGTCATCTTCTCCTTGTAAAGCCTAAATCGCTTGGAGACGTCTACAACTTGGACTGCCACCGACATTGTCTATAGCTCCTCTACGAAGTTGCCTTCGAGCCGCCCAAACACATACAAGGCACCAACGAAAAGTACTATTCCGACGACAATCGTTACCAGCAAATGGGTTAGGTACCAGCCTTGGCCTGCGGAAGGCAGGATATTTATTACCGCGTGTGCGGCATTCGTAGAAATTGGTGAGACCTTGCCATATAGGGCGCGTTGAAAAGTCACCACTGGAGTAACAACCGGATTTAGCAGGTAAACCCACAACAAACCGTGCTTATTGATCGGGACAGCAAGCTCCATGTAGGGATAGACCACTGGAGTGCCCCAAAACCAAGCTACCAGCAGTACTTCTATTAGGTGCCTTGTATCTCGAAGATAAACATTCACCGCCGATAGAAACACTGCGAGGGCTGAGGCAAAAATCAAAAGTGCGACCATCGCAATGGGGACGAGCCACAAGTATCCCCAAGTCGGAAGGACACGAAAAATTATCATGAAGATGATAAGTACAATCGCCTGGAACAGGAAGAAGACAAATGCGGCGCCGACCGAAGCTAGCGCGAGAATTTCCCGTGGGAAGGAGACCTTCTTAACCAGTCCGGCGTTATCGACTACTGCAGTTGTGGCCGCCGAAATCGACGTCTGGAAAAGATTCCACACCAAAAGGCCGCTAGGCAAAAAAATGGCGTAATCGGGGACACCATTCTTCAAAACTTTCTGGAACACCAGAAAGTAGATGAGGATATACATTGCCGGGTTGAGCATCGACCATACAATTCCGAGCGCCGAATTCTTGTACTTGACCGAGATTTCCTTCCCAATTAGGCCAAATAGAAGGTCCCTGTAACGGTAAGTGTTGGTGAGCCTCTTCCGAAGGGACATCTTGGGCTTGACAACAGTCAATTGGCCAGAGGAGTGCCTCCTGGAAATCGCTGCAATATCTTCTGGCTCAAAACCACCCTGCTCACTTAGCAATTAGCCTCCAGCGTGACCCACGCAAAGAAAAGTATTAATCCACAACAGCCTAGTGCAGCATCACTTGGCGCAAACCCAGAGTTTTATAAGCCAGCCTCGACATCTTTCACAACCCAGTTAGCCAAGCTGCGCCATCTAACGCGACAACTCCAGCAGCCTAACTTGCTCGGTCGAATCGCTAACCCGCATCCTCGTAAAGCCCCAGCCAAACACTATCCGATACCGACATCGACAAGTCCACCATTTAATCCTAGGCTTCAGCCAAGCAGGTTTGGTTGGCAACTTCATTGACCATGGCGGAGTTATCACCTAGAACCGGGTCGTGCTACCCGGTCGGCTAAAAGACCGCACCCGACTCACGTACAACACCTTCGAACTATCCGCCAAGCTAAAAATGATTGACACGAAAACGGCGATATTCGGTGACCTCACGGACAAGATCCAAACCACCTGCAAAATCAGATTTTTCACACTGCGTCCAGGGGCAATCAAACAATTAACTTCGCGCTTAGACGACGTTCGTAAAGACTGAAAAAAGTGAAATGGTCACAAACGGCACATCGTCAACCGACACAGCTCGGGCTTACCCTCACAAGCGGGCAAACCCGCCGGAGGCGGGTCTAGCTTCAGCCACACTGGTCAGATTCGGCTACTCAGCCTTTTGTTATTGCTGGTGCCTTTTCAATCACCTCGTCAATAAAGCCGTACTCCTTGGCCTCCTGGGCCGTAAACCAGCGATCGCGCTCCGAATCTGCTTCGATCCTCTCAACAGGTTGGCCAGTATGGAAGGAAATCCTCTCGGCGAGCATCTTCTTCATGTATACGATCTGCTCCGCCTGTATTGCAATGTCGGTTGCTTGACCTTGCATTTGCGCCGATGGTTGGTGCATCAGTATACGCGAATGCGGCAAAGCATATCGCTTTCCGGGAGTGCCGGCGCAAAGCAAAAACTGACCCATCGACGCTGCCATACCAATACATATCGTTCGAATATCGCAGCTGATGTACTGCATCGTGTCATATATTGCCAAGCCATCGGTAACCGAACCGCCAGGGGAATTTATATAGAGCGACACATCTTTTTCCGGGTCCTCTGCAGCCAGTAAAATTAGCTGCGCGCTGATGAGATTAGCGGATGTCTGATCCACCTGAGTTCCCAAAAACACAATCCGCTCGGCGAGCAGTTGCTGAAACACGTCCGAATTCCGTGGTTCAGACATCGCCATTCTTATAGCGTCCATTTTGCTCGCTCCATAAAAACTAGACTTTGACATATCTGAGAGGTTATCCTATCGCGAACACTTTGCGTAAATGTTGAGGACGAGCGAATTAGGGCCATAAAGGCACAATATGTATGCGACGGCACCTCTCGCCAACTAGTGTGTTCTTCCGAGCGGGCGTGGCGAAATTGGCAGACGCGCTAGATTTAGGTTCTAGTGCCGAAAGGCTTGGGAGTTCGAGTCTCCCCGCCCGCACAAACTAACTGTTTGTCGTCCCCTGCCAAGGAATCGCCCTTCGGAACCCGCGACAACAAGGATGTTAAGCCGTTGACTCAATCCTACACCTTGATCAGGGTCCGCTCCTTCAGGCCTATCCAGCTAGCATTGGCCACTGCCTCGAGCTAGGGACAACTTTCATATTCGCATAATTTTTATGTTCATTGTGCCCGCCCAGCAGACGATAGCTGGTTCTCTGGGAAGAGGTGCTGGGCCACCCGCGCTCGCTTTCAACCGGAGGGTCCTGTTTTCCACGACCAATTCTCATCGCCATTCTCATCGCCATTCTCATCCGCAAACTGTCTGATTTAGACTTCCCTTGTGGCATCCAAATAGTTTCGGAGCCCCTCAAATGCACGCGAGCGATGCGAATACTGTGCCTTTTCGTCCATTGACATTTCGGCGAAGCTTCTTCCATCTCCTTCGAAAGGAACGAAAATCGGATCGTATCCAAATCCGCCATTTCCAGTTACATGGTCAAGCAACCAACCTTCTACATCACCTCTGAATGTTCGGAAACTTTGGTCGGGCATGAAATAGGTTGCCACACAGACAAATCTCGCCGAGCGGTTCGAAACTCCCTCAAGTTCACCAAGGAGTTTCCAAACGTTGCCCTCGTCGCTAGCATTTTCTCCGGCATAACGTGCTGACTTAACCCCCGGCGAGCCATCTAGGGCATCTACCTCCAAGCCGGAATCGTCGGAAATTGCCGGTTGGCTAGTAGCTAATGAAATGGCTCTTGCCTTTTTGATCGAATTCTCTTCAAAACTGTCACCATCTTCGACTACTTCGGGAACCCAGCTCGGTCGCGGTGCCAGCTCAATTCCTGGCAAGAGTCTCTTTATCTCTTCGACCTTGTGAGCGTTGGAGGTGGCCAGGAAGATCACCTCTTGATCTGCCTTTTAGAAGGTGGCACCTTAAGCACTTTCTCCTGAGCAATCTGTAGCTCACCAATAGCCGATTCCGCCAGCCTGATCATGTCTACTAGTTGGCCTTTAGAGAATGCTGCGCCTTCCGCCGTTCCCTGCACCTCGACAAATCGACCGGCGTCATCCATAACTATGTTCATATCGACCTCGGCCGAGGAGTCTTCGGAGTAGTCGAGATCGACGAGTACGTCCTCTCCGACTACACCCACGGACACCGCAGCGCAGCTGCGAATAATCGGATTTGACTTGATTTGTCTGGCCTCTGTCAGCCTTGTCAAAGCGTCTGACAAAGCTACAAATGCTCCGGTGATGGAGGCGGTCCTCGTACCCCCGTCTGCCTGGAGAACATCACAATCCACATTCAATTGGATCTCCCCTAACAATCCCAGGTCGACACATGACCTCAAGGAGCGCCCAATCAATCGCTGAATCTCCTGAGTCCTGCCCGACTGCTTGCCCTTGACAGCTTCCCGTGGAATCCTCTCCGGTGAAGCGCCGGGGAGCATCGAATACTCAGCGGTAACCCACCCCTTACCAGTCCCCCTCAGCCATGGGGGTGGCCGATCCTCCATTGAAACGGTGCAGAGAACTTTAGTTCTACCTACAGAAATGAGCGTAGAACCGAGTGCCATTTCCGTATAGTCCCGCACTATTTCGATTGGCCTTATCTGATCCGGCAAACGCCCATCAAATCTCATAGTCCGTTCCATCCTTTTTCAAAGTTCCTCGTCAGCTCCGAGGTTTCCACTTGTCTAACACTCTCAATTCTGCGTCCAAGCAAGCTAGCGGCGAGTCTACCGAAGGTTGCAGGGTCGCCACTTGAGATAAATACTTCTGAAGGCATCTTTGTCGCGTCCTTCGCCGCCAGTCCATTCCCTTCCAGCATGTGACGGACCTCGAAAGCCGTCTCTTCCGAAGATGACACCAAAATGACATCTCTGCCCATCACGTCTTGAATAGTCCTTGCTAAGAATGGGTAATGAGTACAACCGAGCAAAAGGGTATCAACTTTTGCCATCAAGATAGGCTCCAACAGCCTTCGGGCTAACACTCGAGCGGATTCTGTTTCTGCCTCACCCGATTCAACCAACTCAACAAAACCAGGACAAGCTTGACAGGTCAAGTCGACATTCGGGGCGACCTCCGAGAAGCTGCGCTGGTATGCACCCGAGCCGACCGTTCCTACCGTTGCTATCAAGCCAACCCTCGAGGAACCAGATACAACCGACGCCGCCCTAACACCTGCTTCAATAACTCCAACCACCGGCACGGTTAATTCGGATCTAAGGATACCTAAGGCTGCGGCTGATGCCGTGTTGCACGCCACCACGATCATCTTTACGTCATACACTTCAACCAGATAGGACGCTATTTGCAGGGCAAACGCTGCGACATCTTCTTGTGGTTTCGAACCATAGGGATAGCGAGCAGTATCGCCAAAGTAAACGCTGGACTCCAAAGGGAGCAGGTCCCTTACGGCCGCTAGAATGCTGAGTCCACCAAGGCCTGAATCAAAAAATCCAATCGGTCTACTATCCATTGCGAAAGAGCCTAGGGCTTGAAGTATCTTCTCCTAACTAATAGGAGCATCTCGTCGAAGAGTCTCCGCCTCCAACCGGGTGAACCGCCAGGATCGCTGCGGGTCACCTAATCGATCGGTTCCTTCAGATTGCCTTACAAGCCGACCATCTCCTCAAACTTGCGCAAACTACCATCCACTAAGGAGAAAGATGTCACCTCCTAGCACTCAATCTGGTTTCACTGGGCCGTCGACGAAGTCCAATCGGCAATCACAAAACAGATCCGGCGTGTCCAGATGCAGTTACCAGCGGCAGGGCTAGCCCCAAAAAGGCGGAGCGGGCGCTTTGATCAACAGCTGTTGGTGACGGATGTGACTTTCCACACCAACCATCGTCCTACCGGAACGAAATTAGGCTAGACTCTTATACAAATACTTATAAATAGGTCTTGAACAGGAGGATCTAGTTCTTCTAGCTTTGCGGCCAACGGGCTTGTAGGCGTCTAAGAGATAGATCAAAGGTTTTACAGATGAGTGAAGATCGGTTCGAAGGCAAACGCCAGTCCGTTGGATCGGCAGCCGTTAAGAGGTCTGTGCATTTCGACCAAACCAAGGACCGCCTCCTGAAAGCCGCAACGGAATATTTGCTCAGCGTTGGCTTGGCCAACTGGAGTTACCGAGGGTGCGCGCGTACCTTGGGAGTGTCGAGCAATACCCTCAACTACTACTTCAAGTCTAAGGACTTTCTGCTGGTAGAAATCCTGGAGACAGTTCGATTTAGAGACTTGCCACTGCTAGACGAATTCAAAAATGTACCCGTCAACAAGTTCGAGGAACTCTCATTAGCCTTTTGGGACGTCATGTCTGACGGCAAGCAGTTTCCGCTAGGAATGGCACAATTCGAACTTTACGCTCTGGCAATGAGGGAGCCTGAAAAATATTCAAGTGTCCTCGATTCAGAACAGCTATGGATCGATGGGATAGCGTCCATCTTAGAGAAGGCGGATTACCCGGCGGATGAACTATCCCCTACTGCAAGAATGTTCCTTTGGGCATATCGTGGTCTTTATCTCAGCCTGCTGGTTTCGGACCATTCCCAAGAATCAATAGATCGAACCCGCTCGGCATTCAAAGAGTTGGTCAGACTGGTCGTCGGACGGTTCCCAGATAATTCATAACATCAAATAACCGGCATCGGTCCAACTCGACCAACGCTGGCGCGCCGGTATGGATTTCGCCTATTATGCGCCGAGGTCCGACGGTTGAGAAACTTTATCGGTCTCTTCTTTTCGAAAAGACCTCTTTGCCAAGTACCTTTCGCCTTCCTTCGGCGGGCACCGCACTTGTTTTTCCTTCTCTAAATCACAACGACCCAGCTCGCAGCTAGGGCAGTGAGTGCAGCAACCAAAGTTGGACCTAGTGTGATGCCTAAGGCATCATTCGGGGAGTAATATAACTTCTGTCGAGCTCTGAAACAGACCCTGCCCCAAGAAGCGTCATCGCATATTCGATTTCTATGCGCACTTCTATGAGATAAGCGGCCACCCCAGGGGCACCTCCAGATGCAAATGCCCAAGCCGCGTTTCGGCCAATTCCTACCGATCCCGCTCCCATGCAAAGTGCCTTAACTACGTCGGCGCCATTCGAGATACCTCCATCCACAGAAACCCTAAACGGATCAAAATTATCCCACAATCCCCACAAGGTATTGGCGGTTACAATCGTGTCATCCAGCTGCCGCCCACCGTGGTTCGAAACCACCACCCCTTCCGCTCCATGTGCAATCGCTATAGCGAGGTCAGCCTGACTTATAACCCCCTTGGTTGCAACTGGTAGGTCAACCCTGTCTTTGAGAAGTTTCGTAGCCCCGAGTCCAATAGCAGGATCCTGATTTAGCGCATTGTCCCGACTTTTCGGCTGAAATGGAACTTCACCGGAACTGTTGAAACTGGACTGTCGGCCCTGCGCAACGAGTCGATCATAAAGTTTGTCCGCATACCCTTCGGGTGGGACAAAACCCATCTTCAAGTCCGAAAGGCGCATTCCAAGAACCGGCGTATCTACGGTAAGAAACAAGAGCGAGAAGCCACTCGACTTCGCTTCTTGAGCAAGTTGAAAAGTTACCTCCTGCTCGGCCATAAAGTAGACCTGGAAAAAAAGTTTCGAACTGTTCGGAGATGCCTTGTCCTTCTCCCAAAAATGCTCGAGCATGTATTTGTGGAATCCACTCAACTGTCCAAAAAGCCTCTTCTGTTCGACTGGATCCGCAGCGACCTCGGCCACCTCGTTGATTGGGGTCGTCGTTCGAGATGACAGGCAGTATGGAACGTTCACTAAATTAGCCGCTAGTGCGAACTTAGACTCAGCTCCACTATTTAATAGGGACTGAAAAGCCATAGGCGCCACATAAATGGGGGCGGCAAGGTCAACGGTGCAGAACTGCGAACGGCTTGACACCATTTTGCGCTCGACCGGTATTCGAGGAATAAAGTCGTATTTCGCCCATGAATCCCTCGATCTCGCCAAGGTCCGCTCTTTTGTGGCGCCGGATCGATAGTAGTTGAAACTCGCCGGCTCAAGTATGGCGCTCGCCTGATCCTCAAGGTCGCGATAAAGCCAGTTAAATAGTTCATTTGCCATAGGCATGAATCTACACCTGAATCCAGATCCAAGTTGTCTTCAAGTCCCTAGAAGTAGATGGTCGACTTTGCCTTTTCGACCACTTCATCTACATCGGCGGTCCAAGCTTGTGTCGATAGATATTTCCACCCACCATCGCAGACGACCGTAACAATTACACCCTCGTCGATCGTCGAAGCACACCTCACGGCCCCAGCCATAATTGCGCCCGAGGAGATTCCGGCAAACACACCGACCTCGAGCAGTCGCCTTGTCCAAACGATCGACTCCTTAGGACCGACTACAATCTTCCGATCAAGGAGTTCTGCCCCGTGATTATCGGTGAAAACCGGAGGTATGTATCCGTCATCCAAGCTCCGGAGCCCGTCTACCATTTCTCCCGAAGGAGGTTCAATAGCCCACAGCTGTATCTGTGGGTTCCGCTCCTTTAAAAATCGCCCAACACCCATCAATGTTCCCGCAGTCCCTAGACCCGCGACAAAGTGCGTAATATCCGGCACATCGCGAAAAATCTCCGGCCCAGTTGATTGGTAATGAGCCATTGGATTGGCCGGATTGGCATACTGGTAGAGAAAGACCCAACTGGAATTCTCCGAAGCAAGCTTCATGGCTAATCGAACTGCACCGTTTGAGCCTTCGCTTCCGGGAGACTCGATGATCTCGGCCCCCCAAATCTGAAGCAACTGTTTCCTCTCGATGGAAACATTTGATGGCAATACGATCTTGAGTCGATACCCCTTCAGCCTGCATACCAAAGCGAGCCCGATTCCGGTATTCCCCGAAGATGGCTCTATAAGAACCTGCTCGGGTACCCCAGGTTTTAGAATACCATCCCGTTCAGCCTCTTCGATCATATTCAACGCAATTCGATCTTTGATCGACCCGCCAGGATTTTGCCCCTCCAGTTTGGCGTAAATCTTCACCTTAGGATTGGGGCTTAGGTTAGACACGTCAACCATCGGAGTATCGCCGACGAGTTCCAATATGGATGAGTGGAGCATGCTATTCCATCCCACCAGCCACTGCCGGAAGGATAGATATTCGATCGTCCGTCCCCACTTTTGTCTCTAGCTTTTCCAAATACCGCACGTCGTCGTCGTTCAGGTAGACGTTTACGAACTTATGCAACTCGCCATCTTCGGTTAGAACCTGACTTACAAACTGCGGGTATTTCGATGAAATAGCCTCTAGGATCTCTCTGATCGACTCACCGTTCACTTCTAACGAAGAATTGCCACCCGCTGAAGGCCTAAGCACCGTTGGTAACCTTACGTGAGCCATCGACCCCTCCCAAAACCCGACTAATCCTATTGGCTTTTACTACTTTCAACAACAAGAGGAGTCTCGGTTATCTTCCCGTCAACTATCTCATAAGCTCGGACCTCTGGGATGGCCCTTTTAAAGGAAACCAGAACGTAATACCACGTCGGGTCGGGTACCTGCGACACGTCAGTCGGCGATGGGAATGCCTCCGAATGAGTATGTGAATGATAGACACCGATTATCTCAGCCTTAAGTTCCTCTGCAAGCCGATCAGCGAAGAGCATTGCCTTCGGATCGATGGTATAAATTCGTGCCGAATTCTCGATATTTGTCGCCGGTTCCACCCGGGTCACCCTGTGGAGGGTCCCGAGTAGTATCCCACAGGCTTCCAGCGGGTACTTGCGAAGACAGGATGCTACCATCTTCTCATAGGCAACTACGTCCATTGTGATCACGTTTAGCAACCTAGCCGACTAGAGGTAGAAGTGAGTAAGACAAAATCTAAGTCAAAGCCCGTCCCCGAAGGTCGACCCGTTGCCCAAAACCGTAAAGCTCGGCATGACTACGAAATACTAGACACCTTCGAGGCCGGTATCGCTCTCCAGGGGAGCGAAGTCAAGTCGATAAGGTCAGGTAAAGCACAGATTAGGGACGCTTATGCAAGAATTGAAGACGGCGAAATATGGGTTCACATGGTACACATTCCGCCTTACGAACAGGCGGTAGGCTTCGGTGCGCACAACCCCGATCGCCCGAAGAAACTTCTGATGCACAGGATGGAAATCGAAAGGCTCAAGGGTAAATCACAGCAAGGCTCGCTGAGCCTAGTTCCGCTTTCGATCTACTTCAAAGGGGGCAAGGCAAAAATGGAGTTGGCCCTCGCAAAAGGCAGAAAGACCTACGACAAGAGACACGAACTTGCGGCAAGAGACGCCGAAAGGGATCTCAGAAGAGCATCAGCACACTTGGGTATTCAAATACATTGAAAGCGACTAGGATTGTGTCCCCGGTATTAGAGATACTGATCCGGGTGCATAACATGGGGGTGACAGGCTTCGACTTCGGATTTTTGCGGTAGGGGAAGCGAGCCGTGGTTCCCGGAACCACGTAAAAGAGCCGGGGAAAAAATAAACGCGAACGATACGTACGCACTCGCCGCTTAAGGCGATGTCTTACTGACCTAGGTTTCAGGGGTCAGCACCGGGCATAATTTACTGAAGCTCACCTCCTGCCTTGGGTCACTCGAAGGCCGAGGGAAACTTAGAGTGACAAGGTCAGGCGGATCCGCCAGGGGGTCACGCTTGATCAATAAAGCCTGGATGCGCTCGGAGAAGACTTACTCATAGGCCGAAGGACGCGGGTTCGATTCCCGCCACCTCCACTTGAAGTATCGAAAAGCCAATCGGTGTCCCCCCCCCGAAGGGGGACACCGATTTCGCGTTCTGAAGCTGTTCGTTCGCCGCAAGGCCAACGTGCTAGCTCGCGGTACCAAGAAAGTAGGGATAAGCATGAGGAGGCGGGGAGTGACCTCTGCCCTGTCAGTAAGGTCTCGTAGGAACTGCTTGACGGCGTCCGCTTTGCCGACCTCGACGACTCGCCAGGATCCGACCGCAGGGGACTCGAGGTTCCTTAGGAGAGGGTAGCTAAGGCCTAGCAGCCTTTAGTTGTTCGGCCAGATCCTGTCGGTTGGCGGTCAGTTAATCGCGTCGCTGAGTTACCTCGGTGACGCGCTTCGCTCACAGCGTGGCCGGCATCTCACCGGTCTCGAAAGCTGATAAATAATGGCTCAAAAGCCTTTCGGACTTGCGTAGTTGGGCGTCGGTACAAACTGGGGCTTCGACGCGGGTTCGATTCCCGCCACGTCCGCAATTGCTCCAGCGATGGCCCGTGTGAATAGTTCGTTCTCGATGATCGACGAATCCTTGCCATCATAGAGCTCGTCACCGTGGGAGATCTTGCCAACGTTGACCAGGTTGTGGAGCACACGCAGGACGGTCTGATCGCCCCAGATCCGATTTCCGCGGTTACGGAGCACGGACCCATTGAGGCTGGTAGCCGACCCTGTGGCGCCGATGTCCTCGTTTGCGTAGGCGACGAAGATACCCGAGCCGTCGTCGCCTCCTGCGGATCACGGACAAGGATTTTGGTCGCCGGGTCGAAGCGGAAACCGTAAGGCCCCAGACCACCAAACCGCTCCCCTCTCGCCGCCTTGCGCTCGAATCCCCCGCTGGTCACGATCAGCAGGCCACGCTCAAACTCACCTCTTGCGGTGGATCAACTTTCGGGGACCCCTCACCGCCCTGAACGACGGTGCCCTCTCGCCGAGAAACAGTAGCACTAAATTCAATAAATACTTATAGGAGTTTCAGCCTCCTGACAGCAGACTCTTTGTACATCTTTCGAGAGTCTGAAACGTAATGGGTCAAATAGGAGTTGGAAATCTGAAACTGCCTCTGCTTCTAGTCGCCTTATCTTTGGCGGCTTGCGGACCATTGCCCATCTTCAATGCCAAACATCGCTCCAACGGGTCTACCACTGCTGTCTTGTCAAAAAACGCGAGTAACTTGAGTCAGTACAACTCCTTCGAGAAGGGCTTGCTAAGCCGCTCAAAGTTTTATCCGCTGCCAGTTGCTGGGCCCAGATTCGACCAGTGCCCAGACCCAACGGGACTGGAAAAACCACCTCCACTGGACGGCGCCCAAAACAGCAATATTGGGTCAATAGCAAGAAAATGGCTAACCGGTAAGACAGACGCGAGGATTACCCTTTCGGATCCAGCGCTCTGGGATCAAATAGAACTCTGGAGCCAAACCGGTCCGAACTCTCACGGTTTGCCCGCTATCTCAACATCGCAGGCTTCGAAGATGCAGATGCAGTTTTCGACGCTTCAGTCTGCAAGCTATTACACCGGGTGTTTCCAGAAAGTCATTAACAGGTCTGTCCTCATCACCGTCTGCAACATACCGACTCCAACGGTCCAAGCGTGTGATCCCGGGCTTTCAATGCAGTTTTACTTACTCGACAGAGCTGGGAAATGGCTCGTCTGGCGTGTATTGGTATGAATTGGATCTTGAAACCTCTCCGCTGATAAATGCGGGGGAATTCTGGCCCAGGCAGCCTGGGCGACCAGCAGTACACCCAAGGTTTTTTGCCATCAAGGCCAGGCGGATTGAAACAAACACGGTAATTATCAGGACCGTCTTTCGGTTAATTCAGAAGAATCAATAAACCAACCTCAGTTGGTGTTCCCGGAAATTACAAGCAACTAGTGGAAGGGGTTATGACAGCTGTCGCAGTGATGCGCTCTAACAAGATCTAATGAATTCGCGCGATTGGGCACTGTCTCAAGGCAAACATCCCCAGACTGCATACAAGCGGTATCGTGTCGGTACCTTGCCACTTTCCGCACGTAAAGTTGGTCAACTCATACTGGTGGACCATAGCTATCAGGTTAGTTGCCGCTTTCCGGTGAGTCTAAAAGCTGAAGACTCCCCCGTCTGCGGCCACCAGCCAATAGCCCTTGCCATCAGGAGTGGCAGCCATCGACACGATCGGAGCATTTAGAGCGACACCTGCAAAGGAACCATAAAAGGAGGTGTCTCCGAAGCTGAAGACTCCCCCGTCTGCGGCCACCAGCCAATAGCCCTTGCCATCAGGTGTGGCAGCCATCGACACGATCGGAGCATTTAGTCTTACTCCACCCATCGAGCCATAAAAGACTGCATCTCCAAAGCTGAAGACTC
>JAKCBW010000070.1 GCA_021842145.1 Actinomycetes bacterium | reverse complement strand
TAGTCTCATTCATGAAGGCTTCTATGGTGGCCAGTTCTTCCGGTGTGAGCATGTCATGTGAAGATTAACACACCCCTGGAGAAATTAAAAGGACCATTTGGCGCATTTTAGAATGTGATGTGAATAAAGGAGACGAACATTAGCCTGACAACTAACTCGACGACTAAGGAGCATTTAGGCTTTATTGCCTCTAGAGCCATGCCACATTTTCAAGGGAAAAGTTATTCGCTAGGGGCCGAAGCTACCGTTCGGTTAATGTGCTGAATCCACAACGAGGCGAGCGTAGCCTTATCAGTAGCGAAATTTAGGGCATTTGTTGTTCATGAGGCGGCAGCGGAATTAAATTTGCCACTCTGGCGAGGCGGTTCTGTCAAGGATGGAGCGAGGACATATCGACATCAGAATTTCAACTGCAAAATAGGACCCGATGGGTTTGGACATATCGGGCAGCGTCTTGATTATCGCGGTGAACGATTGAATATTTAGATTAAGGATTTAGCTATTCTACGAAGCTGGAAGACGTGTCTTATCCAGGATCCCCCCTGAGGTTGGCAAGGGTGCAACTTTTGGCATAGGTCAGGGGCATATTTTGGTTTAGGGATACTGGGCTTAGGGATACTGGGTGTGTCGATTTATTAGTCGGAAGGGATTGAGCTCTGCACTGTTTTACTCGTCGGGATCGAGTGTCACCGTCCGACCACGGGGATACGAACTAATTTGGCATTTTTAGTACGTGTATCTGGGATAGTCCAAGGCGTTGGTTTTCGCCCACATATTTATAAACGCGCAATTAGTGCCGGCCTATTCGGTTGGGTAATGAATGATCCCATGGGTGTAACGATCTATCTCGAAGTTGACGCCGACGAAATAGACGCAAGTATCAAGTGGCTCCTTTCTGACCTGCCACCTGCGGCACTTGTAAGCGATGTGTCATTTAGCGAGATAGCTACCGAGTTAGCTTCGGGTTTTTCGATTCGTGGTTCAGCCAATTCGGGCACCGTGTCTACGGAAATTTCTGTCGATTTGGCCGTTTGTGCGGACTGCCTAGCGGAGATGCGGGATGTTTCGAACCGTAGGTTCCGGTACCCGTACATTAATTGTACAAATTGTGGACCAAGGTACTCTGTCATCGAGAGACTGCCATACGACCGAGCTAATACCACATTGGCTGGATGGCCCATGTGTGAGGCTTGCCAGTCTGAATACAACGACCCACAAGATAGGCGTTTTCACGCCGAACCGACTGCCTGCTGGGAGTGTGGTCCAAACGTAGGGTTTAGGGAGAATTTTGGCGGCAAAGGTTTCTCAGAAGTAGTAACTAGCGGTATTAGTGCACTTGAGATGGCCGTCGATGCTTTGCGAAGTGGACAGATTGTGGCCCTGAAGGGTCTGGGTGGTTATCACCTAGCTTGTGACGCAGCAAATCCGGATGCTGTCAGCACACTTAGGAGTAGAAAGTTCAGAAAAGAAAAGGCATTTGCCGTCATGGTGGCTGATCTTGCAAAGGCAAAGGAAATTGCCTTCTCCGATTCATATTCGGACCGCCTTATTTCATCCAACAGGGCACCGATCGTCCTTTTGAAAAAGAGGAGAGAATTCTTCGGAGTGTCTCCGGATACCGACTACTTGGGGGTGATGCTTGCGAACACACCGATTCAGCATCTTCTTTTTGACCTGGGTTGTCCTGAGGTGCTGGTAATGACGAGTGGCAATAGATCGTCTGAGCCGATCTATAAAGACGACGAGGAGGCCCTGTCAAACTTAGTTGAGATAGCGGACGCGTTCCTGGAAGGGGAGAGACCGATTGCGCGCAGACTAGATGACTCTGTTTTAACGGCTAGCGATCTCGGCGAGTCTTTCATTAGGCGTTCTCGAGGTTACGCTCCGTCCTATGTGGCCAAGCTAGATTCCGAAAGAGAGATACTGGCATGTGGAGCAGATCTCAAGGCCACCGTGAGTTTGGTTTCTAAGTCGAAGGTTATCGCATCTCCGTATCTAGGTGATTTGGCCTACTATGAAGTGCAGCTTGCCCACGAGGCAACGGTAAGAGATCTTCTAGCCATGTATAAGATCGATCCGCAAAAGCTACAGATTTGTGCTGATTTGCATCCGGGCTACTTCTCTACGGCTCTGGCTGAAAGGTATCACAATGCCTTTGGTGCCCCAGACATCTACCTAGTCCAGCATCATCGTGCACATATCGCTTCAGCTCTGGTGGAGAGCGGTCAGCTCGATACGCGAGTTGTTGGAATTGCCTTTGATGGGACGGGCTATGGAGATGATGCATCCATTTGGGGTGGAGAGTTCTTTGTCGGCTCAGTCGCCGAAGGCTTCGATCGGGTGTCGTCGTTGGAGCCGTTTTTGCTTTTAGGCGGCGAAGCGTCGGCAAGGCGACCTCTCCAGGCGCTAGCGGGGATAGCTGATGACGACAACTGGGACCTCCTTTCGGCAAGGGTATTCGATTTTGACTCGGTTCTTTTAGCACGTATTTCATCCTTGAGGCACATCAAGGGTGTCGCCATTAACTCGACTTCAGCGGGTCGGCTATTCGATTCCTTCGCTGCGGTATGTGGATTCATCGGAGAGGCAAGCTTCGAAGGTCAGGCTGCGATGTGGCTCGAAGGCAAAGCCCGAGTAGGCCTAGAGCGGCTCTCCGCTTTGGAGCTATCGCGAGTCGTAGATTACGAGTTCCCAATTTCAGAGACTGGTACGATCCTCATGAGACCCGCTCTTTCGATGGCGATTCACGATCGGATGACTGGTACTGGCTGCGATGTTGTCGCCTTGAAGTTTCATCGGGGACTGGCTAGGGCTATTGCGGTGAATTCAATTAGGTTGGCAAACGAGCACTCACTATCAACGGTTGTCATTTCGGGTGGGGTTTTTATGAACCAGACTCTTCTGAGGATGCTCCTAGATCAACTGGAGCCCGAGGGTCTGACCATAATCAGAAATAAGCGAGTTTCATGCAACGACGAAGGTATTTCCTTGGGTCAAGCGGCACTGTGTGCCTTCGCTACCAGGGGGTGAGCCAAGGACCGTGGCGCAAAACCAAGGCCGGGGCGAAGAGGCTGTTGCCAAGTGTGTTGGGTTCGACAATCTCTAGGTAGATAATCGCAGGATAATTTGGGTTTCCACCGGAGGTTTTATTAGCTCTCCAGTTGCGCTCTGGCGAAGTGTATCCGCAGTCAACAGGACTTCCCGATGTGGAAATAGGCGACAACTAACCTGATAGCTAGGGAGCATCACCACAGTCGATAGGCCTACCGTCAACTGCCATCTCACAATCTTGAAGGAGATGTGGCTTTGGGGTCAATGAAATGCCCGGTAGTTTTCAGCTGAAGCATATACCTCTAATTTAGATAGTTCCTGTATAGAGGTATAATATTCAAATATGGATGAGAGGCCATTCAAACATTTGAGTTTCAATAATGGCTGCAGAGTCCTAGTATTTGCTGCATGAGCGATGCACTTAGATTTAAAGTATTTACCGGTCCGCTGGACCAAGACTTCTCGTTATCAACCAAGACCACCGCATCGGTGGGATTCGCGTCTCGTTTCGTGAATCGATTTGCTTTTGATCTCTTTGCGATGACCATGGGTACCGGGGTATTAGCCCTCTTGATGCCTAGGCTGAGCCCTGCTTTGTTGGGAGCGGGACGGATCGTCTGGTTGGCGAACATTTTCCTATTTGTCGCCCTTTGCGCGGCTGGCATTGCACGACTGATACAGGACCCGAAGGCCTTTTTTGCACTTTTCAAAGATCCGAAGAGATCGATGTTCTTCGGGACATTACCGATGGGGTTGGCGACGATAGGAAACGGTACCCTAATCTATGGCAGCAGTTTCTTCGGCCACCACTTTGCCGGAGTGTCGCTGGGTATATTCATTGCAGATGCTGTAATCGCCTTGGCTAGCGGTTTTCTGATACCGCATCTCATGTTCACCATGCAGTCTCACAGCATCGAAAAGATGACTGCAATCTGGTTATTGCCAATTGTGCCAGCGGAGGTTACTTCGGTTAGCGGCGGCTTGCTCATCCCTCATCTCGGTCATGCGACACAAGTTGGCGTGCTGTGGTCTTCGGCCGTTCTTTGGACGCTTTCGGTGCCCATTGCGATGCTGGTCCTTGGAGCAGTACTGATTCGGTTGGTGGTGCATGGAATTCCAGAGGCGAACTCAGCCGTAACCAGTTGGTTGACCTTGGGACCTTTGGGAACGGGAGCCGCTGGCATGTTGCTAATTGGTTCAGATGCCAAAGTAATCTTCGCCCATAGTACCCTGGCTTCCACCGGTGCAGTCATGGATGGTGTCGGTTTGGTTTTGGGACTAGTTCTCTGGGGGTTTGGCCTGTGGTGGTGGGTGAGCGCGATTGCACTTACCATTCGGTATGTCATGAAGAGGAACCATCCCTTCAACCTTGGTTGGTGGGGTTTTACCTTCCCGCTTGGAGTTATGACAATTGCCACCTACCTCCTAGGACAGGAGACTAACTATGCGCCAATTTCTGATCTTGCCAAGTTTATGACCCTCCTTCTGATCGGCCTCTGGATAGTCGTGGCGACCCTTTCTGCAAAAGGTTTCTTCAACGGTAGTTTGCCTGCGGTGATCGAGACTAGGGAGTTGTTTTATGAGGCGGCCGAAAGTTATCCCAAGAAGCCCCAGACGTATCTCGCTTTGAGCGACGAAATTGCTAACGGATGAAAATAGAAATCGGTCACTTCATTGGCTTGGACCTGTTTTCGACGGACATGCAATATTGCAGAGATGCGGAAAGATAACTCGACGGACACGGAAAAGCTATCTGCAATAGAGTCTTTGTTCTTGAGGGTTGAGAAATAGCGCACACGTGACGTTTATCCGTGATCGCTGCCAATAGCAGACGACAGCGGAGTCTCTTCCTCGTCAGCCTGGAAGTATGCAACTACACCCAGCGACAGGAAGAGACTCCAAAATGAAGGATAGCAACCAAGCGATGGAAATTCTCGAAGTATGTGAACTCTTTGGGTGGTGAAACCGGGCCGCTCGAGCATTCGGGTGTGGCACCGATCACGGTAGAGTCACTCGTTTGAAAGAGTATGGCGGGGAATTCTTGGTTTCGACGAAGACCTGAGGGTGCCTCGAGTCGGGGAGGAACTTTCGAACTACGATGACGATGGCAAGTGCCTTCCGGTAGGCACGGAGGTCACCACCTCCACCGGCCCTTCTTTGGTGGTCTAGGTGAGCATCGGAGGAGCCAGTGCTCAATCGGTAAACGCCGCCGATGTCGGGCAAACTCCTCCCTGTTCGGCTGGCGATGAGGTTTCAATTTGACGAGCGGCAAGGGCAATCCTCGCAGCTTCAATCCCCATCGGGAGTACGAGTTGAGTGGTGAGATGGATTAAAAAGTTAGCCTAAACCCCTGGTAAAGGCTAGCTTATCGATGGGTTATTTCGATGGGCCATTTTCTTCTCTCTCTGCGCCGCAGTGATAAGAATCCTGGACGAGAGGGTTTGTCCAATGATAAAGCCGAGCTGGGGCAGCTTATCCCCCCGAGGCCGCCCAAAATGACATCCATGGTGCAAGTGCTGCAGACGCTGCTAACGCGGATATCAGGACTTAACTTAAAGCACGAAGGTATAAGCCCATCACGGGTGGCGGAGACGCAATAGGATCTGTGAGTGCAAACACATGGCCAGTTAAGGGGGAGTCAGCGGCCAGAGACCGAGAATTAAAGGTTGTCTAGTAGTGCCTGCGCTAGTTTCAGGAACTTCGGGAATTAGTTTCGAGATTAGCGAATCCCCCGGCAACGGGGCTCGATCGCTAATTCACGCGACATCGAAGACTGACGCTAAGCGAAAGTAAGCGTTTGCAGAAGTACCTTAATTTTTGAAGTTTCCAACTAACCGCAGAGCTAGTCATTTTCGACCTCGGTATGAAGGTGTTTCGCGATCTGCAAGGGGGAAATAGAATCGGCCTTGGCCTATCCGTCATTAGAAGGTCCCAAATTATCAATCTCCCGTGTTTGAGACCTTTTCAGTTGAGAAATTTATAGTTGACTTTGCGCTAGGCGAAACTCAGGCCATCTTGAGCTGTTGTTTGTAAGATCTAGCTCTGGCTAGGTGAATACGGTTCATCGGTAGTGCTTGGAGTACCTAGCAGATATTACCGTTGGTGAAAGGAAATGAAGTTGACCTTAAAGCGGGATCATGACGATCTTACGGTACTGTCAGACCCTCGAATCGTTCTCCTGCTTCAAGGCGGAGGTGCACTGGGCTCCTATCAGGCCGGCGCTTATGCGGCATTAGCTGAGCACAACCTTGACCCAAAATGGGTCATTGGCGTTTCAATCGGTTCGATCAACGCCTCGATCATTGCAGGAAATCCCCCGGAAAGACGGGTCGAAAGGTTGAAAGCTTTTTGGGACAAAGTGACTGAGCCGACTGCCGGATTCGGAATTATTCCTTTCGAACTTCCAGAATCATTTCAAAAGAAGGTTGGGGCGGCGAGCAGCCTCGCATTCGGCCAGCCAGGTTTCTTCAGGCCGAGGGCACCTTTGGAGTGGGCCGCTAGTCCCAAACCACTCAGTTTCTATGACACCTCTCAATTGAAGACTACCCTGTTGGAACTGGTTGATTTTGAACTGATCAATTCTGGGAAGGTACGTCTTTCGGTCGGAGCGGTTCAGGTGTCAACCGGTAATTTGATCTACTTTGATAGCGCCCAGACGGAGATTATTCCAGAGCACATAATGGCTTCTGGCGCCTTACCGCCCGGATTTCCGCCAGTTGAGATAGATGGCGAACTCTTCTGGGATGGCGGCCTCGTATCAAATACCCCGCTGGAGTACATGATGAGCGAAGAGCCAAGGTCGGACAGCCTGGTCTTTCAGGTGGATCTTTTCCCTGCAGTTGGTGAAGTTCCGACCTCGCTAGACGAAGTGGCCGAGCGAGAGAAAGATATAAGGTATTCGAGCCGTACCAGAGCCGTTACAACCAAGGAAAAGGATCGGCATGATATGCGGCGACAAGTTCATCTGTTCCTGAACTCTCTACCAGAAGAACTTCGCGAGGATGCTTCGCTGGATAAGATTCGGGAGTTGGCTTGTCCTTCGAAGATCCACGTAGCACACCTCATCTACCGTCCCTCGACACCTCAAGGTTCGCAGAAGGACTTTGAGTTCGATCGGGCCTCGGCGAATAGGCGATGGGCTGAGGGATACTCCGATGCGAAAACGACGGTGGAAGCAGCGCCATGGGATGCACCACGAGCTTCAAAAATTGGAATGCACACCTTTGACGTGATTGGTGATCGGATCAAACAGGCTGTGAAGTAGGGGAGTATCTAGGGACTCAGTAGTTCATCTAGCAGGGTCATTACGAGGCGGTCGATCTCATGCAGAATGGGTCGGACTGATTCGATCGTTTTTCCCGCTGGATCCTCTAACTGCCAATCGAGGTATCTCTTGCCCGGGTAGTAGGGGCAAGAGTCCCCGCAGCCCATAGTTACAACTACGTCGACGTTTTCGATTTCATCGTCGCTTAGTTTTTTCGGCTTTTCATCAGAGATGTCAATGCCGATTTCGGCGAGAGCCAATACGACGGCTGGGTTTAATTGAGATGCCGGTTCACTACCGGCCGACCTTACTTTTATCCTCCCGTTGGCTCGACGATTCATCAGTGCCGCCGCCATTTGGGATCTTCCTGCGTTATGCACGCACAAGAAAAGTACCTCAGGAAGTTTCAGATTTTCCTCCGATCTTTGATCGAGATGGTAGCTTGGCCCAGTTAATTCTGGGCAAATTTGATATTACAATCTTGAAACGATCTAGTTGACTAGTTCTATGTCAACTGGTCAGAGTTTCACAGCGCTCACACCGTGCTAACTGGGAATGTTGTGCTAAGTGCCAAGGATTGGAAATTGAGGCCTAAATGAGCTTCAGAAGTCAATACATCCATTTCGGCGCTGATAGAGGCGTAATTTGCTCTAAAAGCTAATCTAGTCTTCAAAAGGTGATGAAAATAGTCAACAATTCTTATACTGTAGGACTATGACTTCAAACACTCAAGGCTTCGAGACCCGCCAGATCCATGCTGGAGCGGCACCAGACCCTACAACTGGGG